>NZ_JAAGPS010000050.1:0-237 GCF_017105025.1 Paraburkholderia sp. Ac-20336
GTATCAACATTGTAGGAACTACTAGCACAGTATTCGGTGACAACGGTGCAAATCGACGGATAATACAAGTGAATGCGTAGTACAGCACGTACAAGTGCGAGGAGTTGAGTAACAACATAACTGATGGATGAGATGGGACGGACATATGTATGGTGGTCGGAGGTGGATGTCGTATGATGTTTCTTTCAGGTTGTGTGGTGGAATACATGTCGTATGTTTTTTTTTTTTTTTTTTTTT
>NZ_JAAGPS010000051.1:0-46444 GCF_017105025.1 Paraburkholderia sp. Ac-20336
CCGCCCATGCCTGCGCCGCCGCGCGTTCGTGCGGCGGCCAGCGGCGCGCATCGGCGCCGTAGGCTTCGACGATCTGATGAAATCTTTCGGGTGTCATGACTTGTCCTTGCCAAGGCCACTGCCGCCGGCCAGTTGAGTGCGCAGATTGCGGCGCGCGCGGGCCAGCAGACTTTCCAGCGCATCGACGCTGACGCCCATCAGGGCGGCCGCGTCGAGGTTCGACATTTCCTGGTAGTAGGTCAGCACGAGTGCCTCGCGCTGGCGTGCCGGCAACGCGGCAAGCGCCGCGCGAACCCGCTCGCTCTCGGCTCGCGCCTCGAGCCGAGCCTCGGGCGGCGCGGCGGGATCGGCCATGTCGGGCAGTTCGTCGTTCGGGTCTTCGCGCCGGCCGCGCAGACGGTCGTAGCAGAGATTGAGCGCGACGCGATGCATCCATGTGTCGAATTTCGCTTCGCCCTCGCGCCAGCGCGCCGCCTGCTTCCAGATTCGCACGAACACCTCCTGCGCGACATCCTCCGCTTCCATGCGATCGCCGAGCATGCGCGTGGCGAGCGCAAGCAGCCGCGGCAGCTTGCGCGCGACGAGCGAGCGAACCGCGCCGGGCTCCTCGCGGCCGATCTGGGCGATCAGCTCGGCGTCGGGATCGGGTGGGGCTTCGCTCAAGGCGCGGCGCTCCAGCGCGACATGACGCGGGTTGGCACGGACCGTCTCACTGCATGAAGATCGTTCACTCGCCGCCGCTCCTTCGCTCGTTGCGCCGCGCCTTGTACTGCGCCTGGTACCACGCCTTGTACCGCTTCATGCGCCGCGTGCTGTTCCGTCAACCCGGTCAATATACGACGATCCCCGGCCGGTAATAAGCCGGCCGCGCCGGGTACACCACACAGCCGGCGAGCGAGACCGCCAGCACAATCATCACGAGTATTTTCATGGCAAACCTGCCTCAGTGACTGAATAAGGCTTCGCGTCGACAAACGCGCAGCACGTTATGGGAAGCGGTGACACAGCCGCAAGACTCAAGTCCAATGCTCAGGCCCAATGCCCCTCGACCCAGCGCCAGTTCGGACCACGCTGCACCCAATGCCCGGGCACCCAGTGATAGCCGACGCGAACCGGCCGCCAGTACCCCGGCGCCCACACGTAACGGCCGTACCGCCAGTGCCAGTGGCCCTGATCCCATACATAGCCCGCCCGCGGCGCGGGAACGACTTCGACGCGCGGTGGCGGCGGCGCCATCGGCGCGATGATGATTTCGGCGCTGGCGGGCGCGGCCGTCAGCGTGGCGGCACAGCACAACGCGGCGGCGAGCGTGGAGCCCAGTAGGCGGGCGATGCGATTCGAGGTCATGTCGGTTTCTCCCCAAAGGACCAGAAAGAGCCGGAGCCTGAAAACGGCGCCGTTTCTGCTTGAACGCGGTGGCGGGAGAAATCCGTCGCCCGATTCGCGGGAAATGGCCGGTACGGTATCCTTGCCGCTTCAGCGACTCTTTCCCTACACTGCCCGATGGCCGATTTCCCCTTCGATGCCGTGCTCTTCGATTGCGACGGCGTGCTCGTCGACTCCGAACCCATCACGAACCGCGTGCTCACCGAGATGCTCGGCGAGCTTGGCTGGCACCTGAGCGTCGAAGAGACGATGCGCATTTTCGTCGGCAAGGCCGTCAAGGACGAAGCCCCGCTGATCGAGGCACGCACCGGCTTCGCGATCACCACCGACTGGCTCATGCAGTTCCGCGCGCGGCGCAACGCGGCACTCGACGACGAATTACAGGCGATCGCCGGCGCGGGCGCGGTGGTGCGTTCGCTACACGAAACGCTCGATGGACGCATTGCGGTCGCCTCGGGTGCGGACCGCGTCAAGGTCGAGTTGCAGCTCGCAAAGGCCGGCATGCTCGACTGCTTCGAAGGGCGCATCTTCAGCGGTCACGAGATGCCGCGCAGCAAGCCGTTTCCCGACGTGTATCTCGCGGCGGCCGCGGCGCTCGGCGTGGACCCGCAACGCTGCGCGGTGATCGAGGATACGGTGACGGGTGCGACTGCCGGAGTCGCGGCGGGTGCGACGGTGTTTGGTTACTGCCCGTCGCACCTGGCGCATAGCAGCGCAACCGCGTTGCATGGCGCGGGGGTCGTGCGGGTGTTCACGGATATGGCCGAGTTGCTCGGATTGCTGGCGGAGTGGGTCCGCGGGTGATCGGCTGGTTTGGTGGTTTGCTGATATGTCGAGGTGTTGGCGGTTCGACTCATGACGAGTCTCATCCCTGACGACCTATCGCGCTACGACGAACCCGACCGCGCCGACGCGCAAACCGTACGCGGCGGCAACGCATGCTTCAAACGCGCAGAGCCCAACTGGTGTCACAACGAGCCGCCGCCGATGCGCGTCCCGCCGCACGGGAACCCCTGCCCGCCAGGACATCCCGGCTGCGGGCCGGTCCGTACGCCGATTTGCTACCCACAGCCGGGGCACACCGTGCCATTGTGAGCGCCACTGCGAACACCGCGCGTAGTACTGGCGCGCGCAGCAACGCAATCGCTGCGGCCCGTCTCGCGTGAACCGGCCGCCGCGTGCGCTTCACACGCTTATTCGAAGGCCGGATCGATCGGCACACGATAGCCGACCGCGAGCCGATTGGTTTCGTTGGCCATGCCGACGATCGCGAGCAGTTCGCCGAACATCTCGTCGGTCATGCCTGCGCGACGCGCTGCCGCCGTGTGACTCGCGACGCAGTAGCCACAGTTATTGGTCACACTGACCGCGACGTACAACAGCTCCTTGACGAGCGGATCAAGCGTGCCGGGCGCCATGACCTCCTTCAGACTGTCCCACGTGCGCGCGAGCGTCGGCGGATGTTGAGCGATGTACTTCCAGAAGTTGTTCACGTCGTCGACCTGGCGCATCTGCTTGATGTCGTCGTAGACGGCTTTGACTTCAGGCGATGCGTCGGTGTAGTCGACCGGGTTGGACTGGGACATGCATTCTCCGGGAGATAGAGCGGGGGGCTGAGTAATGGATAAGCGTGCAGATTTTCTTTATCAGTATATCCATAACCCTGCCCTTCCTGATATGCCACGCTCACTTCATGAAGAAAGCATCAACGGCGTTTGCCTGCCGTGAAACTTCAGGCACGTCTACTGCCCGAAATCATTCACGCGTTTCGAAGCGCATGCGCACCGATTCCAATGGCACTGGCAGACGCGGCGAGCGTGGCTTGCGCCTCGGCAGTTCGACAAAGTTGGTTGGGCCGGCATCAAGCCTTTGCCACACGCCCGTAAGTATCTTCAAACCGTACGATATCGTCCTCGCCAAGATAAGCGCCCGACTGCACCTCGATCAGTTCGAGCGGAATCTTGCCGGGGTTCATCAGCCGGTGCGTGACGCCGAGCGGGATGTAGGTCGACTGGTTCTCGGTCAGGATGATTTCCTTGTCGCCATTCGTGACGAGCGCAGTACCCTTGACGACGATCCAATGTTCCGCGCGATGATGATGCATCTGCAGACTCAGTTGCGCCCCCGGGCTGACAATAATGCGCTTGACCTGGAAACGATCGCCGTTGTCGATGCCCTCATAGGAACCCCATGGCCGCACCACCCGGCGATGCGTGACCGACTCGTGGCGCCCCATCTCGTTCAGTTGCGCGACGATCTTCTTCACCTCCTGCGCCTTGTCGCGATGCGCCACCAGCACGGCATCCGCGGTCTCGACGATGACGATGTTCTCCAGACCGATCGCGGCCACCAGCCGATGCTCGGCGCGAATATACGAATTGCTCACTGAATCTGTCAGCACGTCGCCGATCAGTGCGTTGTTCTGCGCGTCAAGCGCGGCGATATCGGCCAGCGCGGTCCACGAACCGATATCGTTCCAGCCGAGGTCGGCAACCGCGACCACGGCCGCGCGGTCGGTCTTCTCCATCACGGCGTGGTCGACGGAAATATTCGGGCATGCCGCAAACGCGCCGGCATCCAGCCGCACGAAATCGCTATCCTGCTGCGCGGCCTGCAGCGAAAGCTCAGCCTGCCGCGCGATGTCGGGTTCATAGCGCCGCAGTTCTTCCAGATACGTGGACGCCTTCAGCATGAACATGCCGCTGTTCCAGTAATAGCGGCCATCGTCGATAAAACGCTGCGCGGTGGCAGCGTCGGGCTTTTCGACGAACGAGTCGACCGCGAACACCGCTGCGTCGTCGATCAGCGGCGCGCCGGCGCGAATGTAGCCATAGCCGGTATGCGGCTCGGTTGGCGTAATACCGAACGTAACGAGACGTCCGTCTTTCGCGATATGCGCCGCGGCTTCCGCCGCCTTGACGAAGGCCGCCTCACCGGCGATCACATGATCGGACGGTAGCACGAGCAGCAACGCGTCCGGCCCGTCACGCAGCGCGAGCAGCGCCGCGGCGGCAATCGCCGGCGCGGTATTGCGGCTCACGGGTTCGAGCACGATTGCCGACGAGGTCACGTCGACCTGACGCAATTGTTCGGCCACGAGAAAGCGTTGCTCGTTGTTCGTGACGACGATAGGCGTGACGATATCGGCAATGCCGCCCAATCGCAGTGCGGTTTGCTGAACCAGCGTATGCTCCCCGGTCAGCTTCAGATACTGCTTCGGATATCCCCCACGCGACATCGGCCACAGCCGCGTGCCGCTGCCGCCGCAAAGAATCACTGGATGGATATGCATGATTTCATTCCTTGTATGTTTTCGTGAATCGACTGCATCGTAACGTCCGTGTCTGCCTCGCACGGGACCCTCATCAATCCTTGCCGGCCCACTCCAGCCGAACCGATTCCAGCTCACGTGGCAGGCGCTGCGAAACCGGAGCACGGCGCGGCAACTCGACAAAGCCGAGGCGCCGGTATAAATCGTAGGCGCGCGTATTGCTGACCAGCACGTCGAGCACGATCTGCCGCCGGCTTTCGCTGCTCGCGGCGCCACGTCCTTGCGCGGCCGTCGCCTCCGTGCGCATGGCATCGGCAAATAGCGCGCTGAACACCCCCGTACCACGCATCGGCTCGAACGTCGCGCAATGCGCGATCAGCGTTTGCGACGACTTCGGCGCCGGCAACTCGCTTTCCAGAACGAGCCCGCGCAACAGCATCCGGAGCGTGCGGCGCACGCCGAAAAACCGCAGCAGCATCAGTGCGGCATGCGGATCGTCGAGCCACGTGCCACGCCCATCATGCAGCGCCAGCACCGCGAGCGGCCGATCGTCCGAATGTACGGCCACACGATGACGCCGATGCGAAAAGCGTCCGGATTTCGACGCGAACGCAAAGGCCAGAAATGCGACGCACGTATCGGCCGGTTCGCCGAGAAAGAAGCTGAATTCGCGCACACCCGACGCGAAAATCAACGGCGCGCACGCTTTCGCGTCTTCCGCGCGCGCGGAGCGAAAGCGCAGCGAGACCGGTTCGTTGTCGCAAGGAAATGCACTCGCGCTTGCGGGTTCTACGGCGTACATGGTGAGATAAGTGTTGTTGTGGTGGCGTCAGCGAGGCAGACGTTTAAGTGCCGCAATGGTCCGGCTGATCTGCTCCGGCTCGTGCGTCGAGCAGATGAAAAATCGCAGACGCGCAGCTTTTTCCTCGACCGCCGGATAGAAAATCGGCTGCACGTTGATGCCGTCCGCGAACATCGCGTTGGCCCATTGCGCGGCTTTCAGCGTGCTGCCGGTAATGATCGGAATAACCGCATATCCCGCGCTCTTGCCGGTATCGAATCCCGCAGCGCGCGCTTCGTCGAGAAACTGCTGCCCGCGTGCGCGCAGTCGCGTCACCCGCTCGGGTTCCGCGGCCATGTATTCGAGTGCCGCGAGTGCCGCCGCCGCCAACGCGGGAGCGAGACCCACGCTGTACAGAAAGCCCGGCGCGAGATGCCGCAGGATGTCGATCAATGCCTGCGAACCGGCGATGAACCCGCCGCAGCCGGCCAGCGTCTTGCTCAGCGTGCCCATCCAGATGTCGACGTCGCCGCTTGCGACATCGCAATGCTCGCGCACGCCTTTGCCCCGCTCGCCCAGCACGCCGAGCGAATGCGCTTCATCGACCATCAGAAACGCCGCATGCCGGCGCTTGATATCGACGAACTGCGCGAGCTCGGGGATATCGCCATCCATGCTGTAGAGGCCCTCGATCGCGATCAGGACGCGCCTGTAATCGTGCCGCACGCGCGCGAGCAGCGCATCGAGCGCTTGCCAGTCGTTGTGCGGAAAGCTCAGTCGTTTCGCGCCGCTCAACTGCGCGCCCTGCACGATGCTGTTGTGCGCGAGAGAATCGTGCACGATCAGATCGCCCGGGCCGAACAGCGAGCCGATCACCGTCACGTTGGTTGCATGACCGCTGACGAACACGACACAGTCGTCGACCTCGTAAAACGTCGCGAGCGCGGCTTCCAGCTCGCGCTGCACCGGGCGCTCTCCCGCCACCATGCGACTTGCCGATGCCGACGTGCCATAGCGGTCGATCGCCTCTTTCGCGCGCTCGCAGACGCGCGGATCGCCGGCCATTCCGAGGTAGTTATAGTTCGCGTAGTTCAGATACTCGACCCCGCCGATCCGCGTCGTCGCCCCCGCCACGCCTTCGTGCACGCGGAAGAAAGGCGACTGCACCCGCAGCGTGTCGCCCATCTGGCGCAATATTTCGACCTGCTGATAACCAGGCATGCTTTCGAAGCGGCACAGTTCGGCGCGCGCGGCATCCCGCGCTGCGCCGGCACCTGCGGCCGGGAGCGGCACGCCCGGCGTATCCGCTTCTTTGGACACGCGTTCCAGTTGCCGCTTCAATGCCTTCGCGGCGAGTTGCTGACGAAGGTGATCGCCCAGTCCCATAGTGTTTCGCTCATCCCGTGTGCGAGCCCGTTCAGCTCGCGAATTCGGCCCATTCCCACGCATCGCAATCGGCGAGCAGCGCGGCAACGAGCCGGTAGTTCATTTCATGGCTTGGCCGCAGCGCGCGTACGCGGCCGAGCAACGGCGCACCGGCCATTGCCATGTCACCGACCAGATCGAGTACCCGGTGCCGGACGAATTCGTCGGGTACGCGCATGCCGCCCAGCACGCGATTGCCAACGATCGCCGCGGTACAGGACAACCGCGCGCCGCGCAGAATCGGCATGCCGCGCACGTAACCGGCGAGAATCGCGGGAATCGCCCATTTGACGCGCCCATACGAACGCGACGGCGCAATCTCGCCGGCAAAACTCGCCGGCGTTAGCGCGCCATCCCAGCGCAATTCGCCAAAGCCTTTCAGGTCATTGCGCACGGTCATTTCATAGGCGGACGCGGGTTCGACCGACAGGCTGCGTTCGTCGCGCGTGCCCGCGTCGTCCACGATTTCGACGGGACGCAGTACGCGAATGAAACGCTTCGCCTCAGGCAACTCGACGCGTCCGCACGCGCGAATGGCGTCGAGCCAGGGTTGCGCGCTGCCGTCGAGAATCGGCACTTCCTCGGCGTCCAGCTCGACCGTCGCGCGATCGATTTCACACGCCAGCAACGACGCGAGCAGGTGCTCGACCGTGCGCACGCGCACGCCCCCGGCCGACTCCAGCATCGTGCACAGCGGCTGAGCGCGCCGCCATGCCGGGCTCACTGCGAATTCGGCGAGCACCTTGCCCTGCTGCACGCGTCGAAACACGATGCTTCGTGGACTGTTCGACGTGCCAGGCAAAACGCGCACGTTCACGCGGCGGCCGGTGTGCAGCCCATGACCACTCAGCACGAGCTCGCGCGCGAGCGTTCCCTCCCGGTGGCTCCAGCCTGCGGGCGCGTGCATCAGAGCAGCTCCGGCACGGCGCTCTGCGCCGATAACGCATCGGCAACGTCGGCCAGCGCATGCGTGCCAACGTCGAGCGCATGCTGCGCGGCAACCGCCGCAACTTGCCCGGCCATCTGCGCCGCGCCGCTTCCCGGCTCGGCGGTCTCGCCGTGCGTCTGGATCGATTCGACGATCCGTTGCGCGAGCGAATGCACGGTCGCGCCTTCGGCCATCGTCATGATCGACAGCTTGACCTCGAAGCGCTCCTCGACCGCCATCCCGAGCTCCATGCCCATCAACGAATCCATGCCCATGTCGAGAATCGAGCGACCGGTTTCGATTTTTTCCGGCGACATGTGCAGGATTCGCGCAATCTGCGCCTGCAGCGTTTCCTCGACCAGACGCAACGCATCGGCGAGCGGCATACCCGCGATCTGTTCACGCATCTGCACGCTGCCCTGACGCGCCGGTTCATGGCTGCCGCGCGCGTGCAGTTCGGCATAGCGATGCGCACGCGCCGCCGGCATGCCCAGCGCGAGCGCCTGCCAGTCGAGCCGCACCACGGCCTCGCCCGCGGTCATGCCGACCAGCGCGCGTTCGAGTGCCGCGAGCGCTTCAGCCGACGTGATCGACACGCCGCCAATACGCGCCTGCAATGCTTCACGCGTCCCCGCATTGCGCGCGAGGAAACCGACGTCGTCGAGCGGCCCCCACGCCATGCAGGTCCCCGGCAAACCGGCTGCGCGACGCTGCGCGACCAGCGCTTCGAGGAAGCTGTTCGCCGCCACGTAACTCGATTGTCCCGGATTGCCGAGGAAGGTCGTCGCCGACGAATAGAGCACGAAGCAATCGAGTTTCATGCCGAGCGTCGCGCGATGCAGATTCCACGCGCCGGCAACCTTCGGCGCGAGCACCGCGGTAAAACGCTCATCGTCGAGATTGCGCACGAGACCATCGTCGATGACCATCGCCGAGTGCAGCACGCCTTTGAGCGGCGTGCCGCGTTGCGCGATATCCGCGAGCAACGCGTCGAGCGCGCCCGCGTCGGTGACATCGCACGCCACCGTGCTCACTTCTGCGCCGGTCTGCGCCTGCCAGCTCGCGACTTCGCCGGCGAGTTCCGGCGCAAGGACGCCGGAGCGGCTTGCCAGCGTGAGATGACGCGCACCGCGCGACAGCATCCAGCGCGCCGTGGCGAAACCGAGCCCGCCCGTGCCGCCGACGATCAGATACGCGGCGGCCGGATCGAGTTGCAACGCGAGCGCCTCTTCGATGGGCCGCGCGGGGCTCGGCGTACCAGCCGGATACGTGACGAGAATCTTGCCGATCTGCCGCGCCTGCTGCATGTGGCGGAAGGCCTCTTCAACGCGCTCGGCCGCAAATGCGCGATAGGGCAGCGGATGCAGCGTGCCGTCCGCGAACAGCCGCATCACGTCGTCGAACAGACGCGCGGTGAGTTCCGGCAGCGCACTCATCAACTGGTCGGCATCGATGCCGAAATAGCTGATGTTGTTGCGGAACGGCCTGAGCCCGATGCGGCTGTTTTCATAGAAATCACGCTTGCCGAGTTCAAGGAAACGGCCAAACGGACGCAGCGTGTCGATACTGCGCACCATCGCTTCCCCGGCCAGCGAATTGAGCACGATGTCGACGCCCGCGCCTTGCGTGCGCTCGTGGATTTCGTCGGCAAACGCGAGGCTGCGCGAGTCGAGCACGTGGTCCGCGCCGAGCAGACGCACGAACTCACGCTTCTCGCGGCTGCCCGCCGTGGCAAACACCTCCGCGCCCAGATGCTTCGCGAGCTGTATCGCCGCGATCCCCACGCCGCCCGCGGCCCCATGCACGAGCACCCGCTCGCCACGCCGCAAACGCGCCAGCTCGCACAAGGCGTAGTACGCGGTGAAGAATGTGGTCGGCACCGTCGCCGCCTCTTCGAACGTGAGACGCACAGGCTTGTGCGCGATCGCCTCCGCTTTCGTGTACACACGGCTCGCGAACGACGCGGGTGCAAAGCCGAGCACGGCATCGCCCGCCGCGAAGTTCTGCACGCGAGCGCCAACCCGCGTGACACGCCCGGACAGTTCCATGCCGATCGTCGCGCCCGCGAAGCCGTTTTCGACCGCTTCGTCCGAGAGCAGACCCATCGCGTACATCACGTCGCGGAAATTCAGACCCGTTGCGACCGGCTCGATTTCCACTTCATCCGCCGCGAGTTCGCGAGGCGGCAGCGCGAACCATTCGAGATTGCGCAACGAACCCGGCGACGCGAAACCCAGCACCGCCGCTTCGTTGCGCGCGCGCAGCGGTTCGGCTGCCGTGCCGCGCAACGCCGCGTTCGCCGCCGGCAACATCCGCGTCACGTAACGGCCATGCGCCGTCAGCAGCACTTCTTCCTCGCCGTCGGACATCAGCAATTCGCGCGCAAGCAGAGCGGCTGCGTCGCCCTTCGCCGGGGATACGTCGATCAGGCGGCACGCCAGTTCGGGATGTTCGTTGGCCAGCACGCGGCCGAGCCCCCACAGCGCGGCCTGCTCGGGACGCAACGCTGCGGCATCGGTGAATGGCGCCGCGACGGGCGCACCGCCGCGCGTGATGATCCAGAGTTGCGGCCGGATCACGTCCGACACCGCGGCCAGATCGCGCACGAGCCGAGCGAGCGCAAGCGTGGTCTGCTGCTGCGCGCGCATGACTTCGGCGCCGTCGGCCGCGGCGGACAACGGCTCGTCCGGCGCGATGAACACGACGTGACACGCGGCACCCATCGGCGTCGCCAGTTTGCTGATATCGTGATGCACCGCTTGCAGCGTGGCGCTCGACGCGGTGTGACCGGCCGCTTGCAGCGCCGCGGCCAAGGTATCGGCGACGGCGTTCGGCGTTGCGCACAGCAGCGACCAATGCGTGGGCAATGGGCGGACCTGGCTCGCCTCGACCGCATCCGCAACCGCCAGCGGCGCGCGCGCGACCAGCAGTGTGGGCGCGCCCTCGAGATCGAGCCCGAGCTCCGCATATCGCGCGACCTGTTCGAAGCCCGCGTCCTTGAATAGCTGCGTCAGCGCCTGCGGCGACAGCCATGCCGCGCGCCGCGCGTGAGCGAGCGCGGCGTGCGCGTCGAGGTCGAAGACGATATCGGCGAAACGGCTGTTGCGCGGCTCCGCGACGATGACCAGGGCGCCCGGAGCCAGCCAGCCGCGCAACGCGGCCAGCAACACACGCGGCTCGCTCTGCTCGGCCAGCACATGGCTTGCCACGACGACGTCGTAGCGTTCGCTTGCGTCCACGCCCGAAAGCTGCGGTATCGCGCCGAACTCGACGGTTGCGATACGCAGCGACGGATGCTCGCCGGCATCGAAGCCGCTCAACTGCTCACGCGTACCCGCGATCGTATAGTCGCAACGCGAAGCGGGCATGTGCACCGCAAGCGGTTGCAACACGTCGCTCAGCGGCGAATCGAGTTCGAGCACACGCAGGCGGCGCGGCTCGCTCCAGCCTTCGATCAGCCGATGCAGGCATGCGCCGGTCAGCGCGTTTACATGCGCCCATGTCGGCGACGCCTCGAAGAAATGCTCGACGAGGCTGCTGCGCGCGGACGGCAGAATCTGCGCCCCGCTCACCTCGCCGCGTAACACCGCGGACAACGCCGCACCGCAGTGTGCGAGCAGCGTCAGCTCCGCGACGTGCGTGGGCGACTGCGCCAGCATGTCCCGCCACAACTCGTCGATGCCGGGCAGGTTCGCGCAGGCCTCGTCGTCGCGTACGAGACGCGTGCCGTCGTATCGCGCGAGCCCGTCTTCGACGGCGATCTGCGCGAGTCGGGCCAGCAATACGGGGTTCGCGCAGTCGGGCAGCGCCGGCTGTTCGAACACGTTCAACGCATCGAGTGCGCGCAATGCGTACGCGCCCGCGAGCACGTCGAGCAACGGCAGCATCTCCGTCAAATGCAGGTGTCGGCGCGCTTCGTCCTCTCGCTCGGCGAGAGCCGTGGTCGCGTCCGCGAGCAATGCGGCCGGCCTGGGCAAGGTGTGCGCGTCGACATCGCCGGCGAGCGGTTTGGCTTCGACGATATACGTGTAGTGTCCGGGCGCCTGCTGACGCCGGCCCATCAAATCGACGCGGCGGAACCGGCACGCACTCAGACGCGCGACGATCACGCCTTGCGCATCGGCCAATTCGAACGACGCGACGACCGAATGCGGACTGCGCCGCTCGATGCGCGCAAGCACGTAGTGGACAGCATCGCCGCGCAGATAGTCGATGCGGCCCATTTGCACCGGAACATAGGCCGCCTGCCCGGCCTCGCCCTGCTCCGAGGCGAGCAGTGCGAATAGTGGATGAAACCCGCTGTCCATCAGCGCCGGATGCAGCGCATACGCATTGGCGGCCTCGGCAGATTGTGCGAGCACGGCCGGCATTTCCACTTCGGCGAGTGCGATAGCGGCGTTCGCATCGACATGCACCGCGCGCACCCAGCGGAACGCGGGTCCATAGCTCAGGCCGATCGCGGCGGTGTTCGCATACAACGCGTCACCGGACATTGCCGGCCGCGCCAGCAGATCGATCATCGCGGTGCAAGGCAAAGTGTGCGCCGTGCCATTTCCATCACGCCCGCTACCCGCGCCCAGCGCGCAACCGCTGGCGAGCAGACGCCCCGTGACGTTCAGTGACCACGCCTCGTCGGACATGCGATCGCGCGTTTCGATCGTGAAGCCCGCAGTGCGCACGTCGACGGTGAAGCGAAACAGCTTCGCATGCTGCGGCTGAAATACGACCGGCAGACGGATTTCAATATTTTCGACCGCACAGCTCGTCGTGCCGAAATGCACGCGCGCGGCAGCCAGCGCCATCTCCACGTAGCCCGCGCCGGGAAACGCCGCGCCGCCGTCGACCACGTGATCGGCAAGCATCGGCAGGCTCGCGGGATCGAGCTGGTTTTCCCATGCGAGCGCATGTTCACGCAGACGATAACCGAGCAGCGGATGTTCGCGGCGCCGGTTGACGAGGTTATAAGCCTCGGCGGTCGGGCCAAGCCAATGGCGCTCGTGCTGCCAGGGATAGGACGGCAGACGCACACGTTTGCCTGATGGAGCGAAACAGTCGACGCTTACGTGTACGCCGTTTGCGACCATGGCGTAGATCGCGTTATGCAGCATCTTTGCGTCGTCGTGCTGGCGCTTGAGCGTCGGCAGCGAGCGACCGGCGATGCGCGCCTCGTCGAGCGTTTGCGTCACGTAAGTGCGCAGAATCGAATGCGGGCCGATTTCGAGGAACAGGCGCACACCCTTTTCGGCAATTCGCGCGATAGCCTCGCCGAAACGCACCGGCTCGCGGATATTGCGCCACCAGTAACGCGCGTCCAGCTCGCTACCCGCGAGCTCGCCCCCCGTCACCGTCGAGACGAAGCTGCGCGTGGCGGCATTCGGCGCGAGGTCCGCAAGGCCCGTGAGCACGTCCGATTCGATCGGGTCCATCTGTCGGCTGTGGAACGCGTAGTCGAGATCGAGCATCTGGAAGAAACGGCCGCCCGCTTTCACCGCGGCGTCGAGCGTTTGCAGCGCATCGAGCGGGCCGGCAAGCGTCACCGCCTGCGGGCTATTGACGCCGGCGATTTCCACCGTCGTGTCCAGCCCCGCCTGCTCGATCAGCGTACGCATCGCCGCTTCGCCGAGACCCGCGGCCGCCATTCTGCCGGCGCCACGCGTGCTCGCCTGCGCGCGACTGCGAATCCGGATCACGTGCACGGCCTGCTCCAGCGTTAACGCCCCCGCCGCCCACGCCGCCGCGACTTCGCCGACGCTATGGCCGACGCACACGTCATACACCACACCGCGCGCGTCGAGCACGCGCACCACGCCGACCTGAATCGCGAACAGCAGCGGCTGCGCATGCTCGGTGGCGGCAAGACATTCGACGCCCACACCTTCGCGCAACACGTCGAGCAACGAAGGGCTGCCGTCAGCGCGCCAGAGTGCGTCGAGTTCCTTGAGCGCGGCGGCGAATACGGGCTCCTGGTCGAGCAACTGCTTGCCCATGCCGGCCCACTGCGAACCGTTGCCGGAAAACACGAGCGCGAGGCGGCCGTCGTCGCCAGGTGCTTCACCGCGCACGAGCACCGCTTCCGTGTGCTCCGATGCCGCCTCGGTCAGCGCGGCGAGCGCCGCCCGAGCTTCAGCGTCTGTCGACGGCGCGACGATCGCGCGGTGCTTGAGCCATTGACGCCGGTGCGCGGCGTTGGCTGCCAGCAGATTCCACGGCGTGCCGTTATCGAGCGCGCTCAGATAGCGAGCTGCGAGTTGCGGCAACGCGGCCGCGGCGCGCGTCGACAGAATGAGCGGCAGCGGCGTTCCGCCGGCTTCGTCGGCTTCCGCTTTGATTGCAGCCGCGGGGGGCGCGGCAGGCGCTTCGCGCAGCACGACATGCGCGTTCGTGCCGCCGAAACCGAACGAGTTGACGCCGACCACGAGCGGCTCGGCGGCCCCATCGGGCGATTCGAGCGACGTCAAACGATCGACCACGCGCAACCGGCCGCCGACGAAATCGATCGCCGGATTGGGGGTTTCGAAATGCAGCGTTTTCGGCACCGCGCGATGTTTCAGGCACAGGATCGCCTTGATCAAACCCGCCATGCCCGAAGCGGTTTCAAGGTGCCCGACATTGGTTTTCACGGAACCGATCAGCAGCGGCCGATCGGCCGGCCGCCCCGCCGACGCGACCTCCATCAACGCACGCGCCTCGATCGGATCGCCGACCGCGGTGCCGGTGCCGTGCGCCTCGACATAAGCGAGCGAACGCGGATCGACGCCGGCGCGCTGGTAGACCATGCGCAGCAGCGCCGCCTGGGTCGCCGCGCCCGGCACGCTGATGCCGCCCTGCGAATAGCCATCCGAGTTCACGCCCGTACCGGCAATCACCGCGTGGATCGTATCGCCGTCGGCCAGGGCGCGCTCCAGCGTCTTCAGCATGACGAGCGCGCCGCCTTCCGAGCGGACATAACCGTCGCCCGTGGCGTCGAACGCGCGGCAGCGGCCACGCGGCGACAGCATCGAGGCCTTCGAGAACGTCACGAAACCGAACGGATGCAGCAGCAGATTGACACCGCCCGCGAGCGCCACGTCGGCGTCGCCCGCCTGCAGCGCCTGACACGCCTGGTGCAGCGCGACCAGCGACGACGAGCAGGCGGTGTCGACCGACACGCTCGGCCCGCGCAGATCGAACAGATACGACAGACGGTTCGACGCGATGCTGAGCGTGTTGCCCGTTGCCGAATAAGGATCAATTGCGTTCAGATCGTCGACGAAACGGTTGCCGTAGTCCGGACTCGCGACGCCGACATACACCGCGCAGTTGCTGCCTTCCATCTCGCGCGGACGCACGCCCGCATCCTCGAAGGTTTCCCAGGCGAGTTCGAGCAGCAGACGTTGCTGCGGGTCCATCTGCTGCGCTTCACGCGGTGAAATACCGAAGAACGACGCATCGAAACCGGCGACGTCGTCGAGTACGCCGGCGGAAAACGTATAGCTCTTGCCCGCCTCGCGCTTCGACGGATGCCGGTAAAACTCCGTGCCGAAACGGTCGGCCGGCACTTGCGTGACCGCGTCTTTTTCATCGCGCAGCAATGCCCAGAAATCTTCCGGACTTTGTACATGGCCTGGGAAGCGGCAGGCCATCCCCACAATCGCAATCTGTTTCTTCATCGTTCTTCTGTCGTGTGCAGGCTACGCGCTGGTGTCTCGCCCGGTATCGCCGGCGCAAGCGCCTTGACGAGCGCGACACCGAGTTGCCCCGCGCTCAGATCTTCCCGGGTCGCCGACGCATCGCCGTAGTTGCGCCAGATAAAGTAGTCGCTGCAAGCCGGCTCCTTGCCGAGCGCCGCATAGACATGCGAAAGCGCCGGCACGTGATCGCCGTAAAAACACAGCACCGTCTCGCGGCGCCGCGCGCGCAGCGCGGCGAGCAGGCGGCCCAGCATCGCGTCGGCGTTGGCGAGGTGGCGCAGATAAGCGGTCAGATCGCGCCACTGCGCAGCGTCGCCAAGCGAGTGAAAGGCCGTGCTTTCGCCCGCCTGCACTGTTTCCAGATGCAGCGGGCCGTGGTTTTCCATCGTCATCGAAAAGATGAACGCGGGGTCGGCACGTGTTTCGTCGAGTGCGTCGATGATCGCGCCGGCAACCGCCATGTCGGCAACATAAGGGCCCGCGCGCGGCGCGTCGGCGAATGCCTCGATGTCGACGAACCGGTCGATCTGAAGATGCCTGAACGCCCGCGCGCGGCCGAAGAAATCCGCGTAATACGGGTGAATCGCCAGGGTTTGGTAGCCGCCACGCTTGAACCATGACGCAAGCGACATGCTCGCGCGCCGCACGAACGCATACGGATAGAAGCGCGCGTAGCCGAGCCGGTCCTGATCGGCGCCCGTCAGCACCGCGAATTCCGTGCGCATCGTATTCGCGCCCCACGCGGGCACCGTGAGTTCACCGTGCTGCACCGACTCGCGACGCGCCGTATCGAAGTTGCGCAGGATCGATGGATCGATGGCCAGGGACAGACGCCGCGCGTCGAAAAAGGACTCGCTCTGGATCAGGATGACGTCGGGCGCCGTCATCGGCATGCCCTTGGCGAACGGGCCTGCGGCGAGCGCGGCGCGCAATTGTCGTGCGGTGGCCGGCCTCATGCCGTTCAGCAGATACGCGATTAAAACCGCGAAAAATCCGTGGCGTCGCTGATCGTCGGCGGCATGCAGCGTAAGCGGCAAACGCGCGGCGCACGCGTAAGCGGCGGACAGACACGCGCCGGCGGCAAGCAGCAGCGCGCCCGTGGGCCGATGCGGCAGTGGTGCGTCCGCCAGAAACGCCGCGACCACCACGACGGCGCCGAGCACGATTGCCGCAACGGTACCGGCGCTCAGAAACGGCAGATAAAGACGCGGATGAGCGAAAAGCTGGCTGAAAAGGCTCAGATCGGTAAACACGAAAGGTTCGCGCAGCGACGTGTATTTCGCGTTGCTGACGCCCGCCAGCAGCGCCACCAAGGCGATCGCAACGAAGGCTGCAAAGCGCACGCGCCCGGTAAGCAGCACGAGACATGTACAGATGAATCCGATCGCCGCGACGTGCAGCGCGAACGCGAGCGGCAAGCGGCGCAACGACGCGCGCGGCTTCGCAAGCGCTTCAGGCAGAAGCGCGACGCCGGCCGCGGCAGCGAAGTCGAGCGCGAGCATCGCGTTCACTCAATGCTCCTCGCGCGGCAGATACGACAGGCCACCGAGAATCGCGTCGGCGAGCGCTGCGGGCAGCAACGGCAAGAGCCGCATGCCGAATGCGAGCAGGCCCGGAAACGCGATTTCCGTGCGACCTGCCGCCAGTTTGTGCTGGATGTGCCGGGCTGCTTTGTCGGCGGACCAGAGGAACGGCTTGTCGCCGGGGAACACGTCGCTCATTGCGGTCTTCACGAAGCCTGGCAGAACGATCGACATGCGAATGCCGTCTCGCGACAGCAGCGGACGGACCGAATCGCCGTAGGCCTTGAGCGCCGCTTTGCTCGCGCAATAGGCCGGAGAAATCGCCATGCCGCGCAACGCGGCGAGCGAGCTGATCAACGCGATCTGGCCGTGTTTGCGCGCACGCATGCGGGCGATGACCGGCAGTGCTGCGTGCATCGTGCCGTAGAAGTTGGTGTCGACGATCGCCGCCGTGCGCTCCAGATCTTCCCAGTCGGCCGGCGATGCAAGCGTGCTGGCAGCGCCGGCGTTGGCGATGAGCAGGTCGATCGGGTGTGCGTCGTCGAATCGATGCAGCCAGCTTTGCATGGCGTGGGCATCGCGCACGTCTATCAGGCCGGTCTGCACTTGCGCGCCTTTTGCGCGGCAGGCTTGCGCCGACGCTTCGAGGCGCTCGGCGTCGCGCCCGACGAGGCCCAGCACGACGCCCGGCGCGGCATAAGCCAACGCGAGCGCGCAGCCGAGACCGGCACTCGCGCCGGTGATCACGATCTGGCGCGGCGCGGCTTTATGCATGCTCGGTGGCCTCCAGGCGTTGCACCGCGCCGGCTACGGCCATCGCGATGCCGGTCTTCGTATAGAAGTCGCCGTTGATCTGCGTGTGATGCACGACGTAGTCGAGAAAGGCCTGGTACAAGTTCATGTCCGGTTGCTCGGCGTCGCGCCAGAAATCGTCGAGCGAACCTTGCCAGGTCAGGCCGGGCATGTTGTAGATGGCCGTGCCCAGCGCCATCAACGGACGGCGGTGATGCAGCGCCGACAGACCCACCGTGCTGTTCACCACGACCACGCCGCGCGCATTGTCGAGCAGCGTCGGCAGATGGCCGGCGTCGATGAAACGCAGGCGCTCGGCAATGCCGAGGTCGCGTGCGAGTTTCAGCGCGTGACTGCGGTGATCGATCAGGCCGGTATCGAGCGGATGATTCTTGATGACAAGGCAGGTGTCCGCCGGCGCGTACGTCGCGAACGACGTCAGGACTTTGCTGATAGCTTGGCGCACGCCCTCGAATGGCGAGTGCACGACGATCTGCGCATCCGAATTCAGTTGCAGCGGAAAGATGTAGTACCGCTGCTTCGCGTCGAGCAGTTCCCGGGTAACCTGATCGGAGACTTTGTGATGCTGACGCTGACGCAATGCGCGCGCCGCGAGGCCCGCGTATTCGAAGAAGCCGTTTCTCGGACGATGGCTGCGGTAGTGCGGAAAGCGCGGCGCGAACAGCGCGTTGGCCGCCCGGTAGCGGATGTCGTGGAATGCGCGTTCGAAGAGGTTGTAGCCAGTATGTCGTCCCGCTGGGCTAGGCGGCGTGAAACGGCGTTGCGCCAGGTACCAGGCGGGATCGCGCGGTAATTGCGAGCGGCCGTTGACGCCGTACTGTTCCAATGTCAGCCAGTGCGGGCGGACGTAGCCTTCTTCGAATACGTGGACACGCAGGCCGTGAGTTTCGGCGATCGGGTGGATCGGGCGATGAATCTCGCGGCAGTCACCAAACATTATTACGTCGGTGAAATTTGCAGTTTTTAATCTTTTTGCATACCAGTCATTTAATTCCGCCGAGGTGCGATCGAAATTCCACGCCTCGCCATTACCGGCATACGCCAAATCACCGCCGCAGAAATTAACCCGACCGAGAGTATGACCACGTTCGCGCAATGCAACGGCGAGCCGGCTAAAAAAAGGAGAAGCCGTGCCTTGCAAGGCAAGAAAGGAACGGTGCATATCAAGTGCGTCGAAAGCGGTCCGGGTTTTGTTGAAAGACCGCGTTGGCGGCGCGGACTTCTCCCGGGACCTTGGTATCGTTTGAATAGTGGGTTGCTGGTCTAGGCAAGAACGGAGAATACAGCAATACGGGATAAAAAATAAGGGATAGTTGTTGGAAGCATACGCACATGGATGACGCACGCTCTATCCGATAGCGATAACCCGCCGCTGCCTGCTTTGCCACATCAGCAGACGGGAGACATCTGAACGTAGGACAGGTCGGTTGCGGTATAACTTCTGCAACGTGAAACCAGGTTCACGGGGACTCCAGGAACACCGTTTCTGTAGGCACTCTCTTCCGACAGAGCCGGCGAGTCCCGATAGTTCCCCAACCCTACGAGTCCGTTACGCAATCGCGAAGTTTTTTAGAAACTCCCGCAAGATCATTTCGTCAACGCCATGCTCCAGACGATTCGGCCCCATGCGCCCCAGCGACTGGAAGTCGAAGAGCTGGTCCCGCTTACGCCAATGCCTTGGCTGGATCGAAGGCGATAGACCGCCCCGCGGGGAAACGCTCAATACCGCCAGATCAATATGTTCATAACGGTCGAGCACAGATGACAGATGATCAAAATGCTCCGCCGGGAAGGACTCTCCAACCAGCCCCAAAAAAAGCGTTGGCTCGTTCCCGTTCAGGACGGCGCGAAACCGCTCGACACAACGGCTGTAATAGGCAAAGTCCTCGTCCGAGGTTATGTCCCTGTGGTTGAAGACAAAATTTATTCCGAACCTCTCCAGATAATAGGTGTGCTGGCAATAGTTCGCGTTCCTGAAACGCCGCTCCTCGACCGGAACAGCCTTGTGATAGCGGCGATCCAGAAATTTTTCAAAATCGTCCTTAATGCAATCGGCCACCATTGCGACGTTCGAGAATATCCAATCGAACGGATACGATGATTTTTTCAGCCCAAAGCGCTTTATTTCGCCCGCCGTGACGCAATGCGAGCCGATCGAGATGACGCTGGAATAACCCGGAACATTGTCCAGAGCGAGATCGAGAGACGATCTCAGAGCAATTTTTCTCTCGAGCTCCTGCCGCTCATTCGATTCGAGAAACAGATCGAGAAGCTCTGAGGCGAACTCGAATGACGGGTACTCTTCACCGTGTCGAAGATGCGCTGCCAACCCGTCGGCATCAGCCTCTCTCATGAGAACGCCGCGATATAGGCGTTTGATGTACTGCTCTTTCATATATAACTCGTTTTAGCAAGCTTAACCCAAGGGGTCACGGAACCTCCCCGACGGATTAGCCGGAAGATCGATTTCAATGTTCCCAGAGAATACGATCACTCTTGCCTTGGCCCAAGGCTGAAATCCATCCGGCTAAAGTATCACAGATCACTTCGCCAGATCATTCAACTCACCGACCCAATTCCTACAAACCCATAACGACACGCCGATGCGCTCAGACAAAGCCTTCACGCATCGGCAAGACGAATACTGCGGGCCGCCTCCAGAACTTCCGACGCTCAGACAGACTCGCCTTCCGGGAGCGGGTCCATCACGGGTTGCAGAGATCTTCGCACCGCATCTCCTGCTTTCGATCCGCCCCGCTGCTCGGCCACCACACGATCCAGAAAACTGGCCCATTGCGGCTGAATGTTTTCGTTGAGATAACGCATGCTCTGCTCTCTTCCCACCGCTCGCAAATGTTCGCGACGCTCTTCAGCGCCTTCATCGCAGATCAGATAGCCAAGCTTATTTTTCAGCGCCTCGGAATCGTATGGATCGAAATATTCGGACGCGTCGCCATAGATCTCCCGATGTACCGGGATATCCGACGCGACGATCACGCCACCACAGCGCATGGCCTCCACGCCGGAAAAATCAAAACCCTCTCCAACACTCGGACATACCGTCAGCAATGCCTCGCGGTACAGCGCTCTCAGATACGGCGCCGGCACACCCTGCAACATGACAAGACCACCTTGCTCCACGGCTGGAACGCACGCGTCCAGCGTCGCGCTATAGTCCCAACCGACATGGCCAACGAAAACAAGCCCGAGATCGGGAGCGAGTGTTTCACGAAGTGACTGCCAGGCCTCCAGCAATCGCATGTGATTCTTGCGCGGCTCCAGAGTCGATACCATTAACAGGAATCGCGCTCCCTGCCCGAATCTCTTCGAGTAGAACTCTGATTTTTCGGGCTCCGAGTTGAACCGCTTTGCCAGATTCCACTTATTCTTGCCATCTTTCGTTTCGAAGTTCCCATGCAGGTAGCGGCGAACTATTCCACCAACGCCATCCTTCTCCAGACTGCTGGGGAAATAGTGAGAGGGCAGGATATTATGGATCGTGACCGATCGAGCCTCAGCCTCCGGAAAAAGCGTGATCAAATCCTGCCGCGTCGCTTCCGAAACACAGACGAACCAGGCACCGTCACGTACGTTTGCCGCCAACGCGTGAAAATGACTGGCCTCGTGGAACGCGCGATCCGAGATGGTGTGCGGCATCAGAAGCGGCAACGCATCGTGATAGTGAACGACGAGCGCCGTACCCTTTCTGACACGCCCCGGGTAAGGCGTTTGCACGATCAGGACGTCGATACCCGAGGTATCGATAACGGGGTAGCGTGATTTCTTCAAAAACAATGCCCGGCTGATACCGGATTCGTGCATCCACCGCCAGGGCACCGGGCAAATGAAATGGTCCGCACCCAGTACTTTCTCGCGCTCGCTGGCAGGCACGCTCCTCGAAAAAATATGCTGCCATACGAAATCGCGAAAATGACTGGTTTCAAAGGACTTCAGTTTTATTGGCTTACCGAAGAAAAATGCGCCAACATGCAATCGGAACTTGATGCGCAAAGCTGTCGCGGCGTCGATAACGGCAGTCTTCCAGTCAAAATAGGTTTTGCCGCACACCGACACGACCACCTGCGAAAACCGGTGCAGCCGATCTCCGTCAGCAATCGCTTTTCCCGCGACCACGCCGCCTTTCGTGATGCGCCTGGACATTTGAATCAATCCACGCAGACGCATATTGCAGCCGAGCAGCGCGCTAAACAGCAGCCGGTTCTCCTGCGGAATGCCATAGAACCCGTCCAGCGCTGCCCGCAAATCGACCACGACTAATGGATCGCTCGTATCGTTCTTCTGTGAAAGCGGCATCTAAAATCCACGAATTTAATATTGCGGCTCAATCCAGTACGCCCACCGGTTGGCCTGAAGCCCGCTCGATGCTCAATTCTCCGATCACCTCGACCTCGATATCCTGACAGATGAAACCTCGTTCATCGAACCAGCAAATCATCTCTTGCACTGGGACTATCTGCAAAATGTAGGTCCCGGGTTTCTCGGGAGCGCGTACCTTGAGATTCGTTTGAACGGAAGATCCCCGGTTCAGGTGAGATGCAGGGAACGGCGTCCTGAGGCCATCGCGCACAACCACTGACTTGTCGCTAGACAGCCATCTATAGGATATGCTGATCGGATACCGTTCAAATCCGGTCCAATCTTGCGCGCTGTCGTTGGCCAACTCGATCGCCACGTCGAACGGCTGCCTCGCACTGACTTTGGCTGGAGCATTGTGCGTAGCGATTCGCCCGCTTCCGTCATTCACAAACAAAAAGGGCTGACTCCGGCTCTTCGAAAACCTGGCGGTCCGGGTAACAGGAAGGTATCCGGCTTGCTCACGTTCCCTGGAAATGCCCACTCTAAAGCCACGGATACGATTCAGCTTGGCGATGCAGACATTCCGGTCGAAAATCTCGGCGTTAACGTAATACCGCCCCTCGGGGAAATTCGCACAGAACGTGAAATGCATTTCGCAAACACCTCCGCCGGAAAGATCGCCTTCATCGAACTCAATGGCATTGAATTCTGAAAAGGCTTCTCCATCGCTCTCGTCATAGATGGAGAACTTGAATCTGGGTACGCTCAATCCACTGGCGACCGAGAACGTCAAATCGAAAGTCAGCAACTCACCCCAAACCTGCTTTCCACGCAAGCCGCTGCTCACAAGAATAAAATCTTCCCGCCAGCGATCATCGAATGATTTCAGGCCACCCCAGCTATCCCACCTGCGCAGCGAGCTCTCCGTAGCAACAACGCTGCGCTCGGCGTATTTCTTCTTCAGGATGTTATAAAAAATAATATCTTCGGAAAAAGCCGATTCCAGCTTCCGCCTCAGCGCGGGAGAGATATTTTCGACATCTGGCCGGCTCTTCGTGATGTTCACCTTGGACAACGCTGCCGGCGGCTCCAGGCCGATCAGGCGTGCGATATCACTCACCAGTGCGCCCATTTCCTCCTGGAAGCCCCAAACGGCGTATTTCAAAAAATTTCCGATCGCGACATCTACTCGCGAACCTTGCCCCGGGCAAATTTCATAAAAGTGATCGACATAATGCTGTACATGTTGTCTCAGCAGATAGAGATCGCCCTCGTTGATCTCCGATTGCTCCTCCGAGACATTCAAGATCCGTTGCGCGGCCGCGAATATCTCCGGTGCCTCGTCAGGAACATGATTCTGCACAATGAAAAATAGCCAACTCACCGCTCGGTCGACCGGTTCCCGCAAGCAGGTTATATATTCATATCGCGGGTCCAGATCTTCGCCGGAAAAATGCGTGTGCGAAAGGATGACGGAATATCGCCCCCCGAAACGTCGAATGACTTCCTGGTGGTTTCCCAGTGCGGTATCGGAAACACAGCCTTTTCCTAGCGCGGACTGCAACCATGCACCGAGCGCCGTACCAGCGGTCTTCGGCAAATGGTCGACAAATATACGCCCCGGATAAACACCACCGTTAGTTTTCATAAATCGATCTTCAATTTGGCTACAGGTTGGCCCTGCTGGTTCGCCACGTCGTCATGACGAGGGACAGCGATTTTCCAGGAGCCGTCCCTTATTAGCAATAGTCCGCTGCGTTTCCGTTCAGTTCGCCTGCAACTCGCGCACCGATGAGAACCTCGCTTTTCGCTCCATCGCCATACGCACTAGCGGTGCAAATATCGAGTCAATTCTTGCATTGTGTTGCTGCACGTCGAATCGAATCCCTTGCTCTGCGGCAATTGCGGACAGATCAAAAAATTCCTCGCTCGAGCACTCGAAGAGATCCATCAGTTTTTCCGTGTTAGCAACCAATCCGTCTTCATCTGCAAACAACAGAGAGGAAAGTTCCGCGCCAAGAACCTCCGGTATCCCACCACCGGAGAATGCAACCGGGACACAGCCCGCCGAGATGGCTTCCGCGATCGCCATTCCGAAATGCTCCATCGATTCCGGATCGAGCGAAGCTACGCCAAGCCCCGACGCATGCCAGTAAATAGGCGTCACGGAAAGCAATTGCAGCAGTCTGTTGCGCGAGCAATTTGTCAGAATTTCGATATTCTCGCCTTCCGCTGCGGCATAAAGCTCGGCCAGATAGCCTACGGAATCCGGATCCTTAAGGTTCACCGAGCCGACGAGCGTCAGCTTCCAGTCGAAATCCCGCCGCTTACGGCCGATTTTTTTGAAAACCTCGATCATTTCAAGCTGGCGCTTGTTATGCCCATTCTTGAAGAAGCGCCCGACGCTCAGGATATTTTTCACTCGTGCATTGCTGTCTCGCTGCTCCGTGCTGAATGCGTGGATACCTCTGGCGTCGATAGGGGGATACAACACTTCGACCGGAGCCCAGTTCCCCCAATACGTCTTCGTCCATTCGGCCGTAAAGTCGGAATTAGCCAGAATGAGGTTGTAACTCGCAAGGCATTCAGGTGTCACGTGCCGATGCGGGAAACTCAACAGATAGACCGAATAGTGCGCGCGAGAAATCAGATTGCTATGATGGGTCGTGTTAACGAACACATCATAATGCTTGGTATCCTGAGACGAGAACCCGCCTACAATAATTTTTCTGACGCCTTCCAGTTTCAGGTTGAAGTACGCGCGCAAACCGTCCAGATCGAAATCATGTGTTGAAATCAGGTCAACCCGGGCGTATTTCGAGAGGGCTTCGGCCAGATAGAGTGCTCGAAGTTCGCCACCGCCTTTGGTATTCCAATACAGGTTATATATCCCGATGGACGGCAATCTGGTTCCTCGGGAAAAAATCAGCCCCGATTTGACCCTGCCGATAAATCCTAGCGTATCGACTCTGAGATCCGGGATACCGCGAATGAATTCGAGATCCACATCTTCGAACTTCACGCCATTTGCGGCGGAATGTTCCAGGTGCTTCCAGTTCGACTGTGCGGCGGCAAGTTGTGCTTCCAGAAGATGCGGAAAATGAATCGCCATGAAACCCAGCCGATTTTTTGCGACCAGCCGTTTGAAAAGCAGCGATTTATCGCTGCTAGTCGACGCATGCTTGTGTCGCACGACGGCAGTCGGATGATAGTAGATCAACCAGCCACCCGAGCGAAGACGAATCGACAGCTCCGAATCTTCGTAGTATGCAAAGAAATCCGGTGCAAATAGCGGATAATTACCCAAAGCGGAACGCCGGATCAGCGCAACGCAACCGCATAGCGCATCGCGTGTATTCGGGGTGTCGTATTGGCCTTCGTCCACCTCATAGATGCCAATATCGCCGCACTCGCCCTCATGCGTAACGTACGATCCGGCATTATTAATTATCGGCTGCGCTTTGCCAGCCTTGCAGTCGAAGGTGACAATTTTCTTATTTTCTGGCTTGAGTTCGATGCGGACCTTCGATTGCTCAGAATCAGAGATCGTTACACTAATGTTAGCATCCGAAGCCTGTTCGTAAGCCAACGTCATCTTCAGCTTGCCAGTTCCAACGGGCACCATGAAGCGGTGTTCTTTATGAGTGTCTTGCAGCTTCGTCAGGGGAATGAGTTTTTTGTAATCGCTCAATTGCCCGAATAACTCCTTCTCGTTCAAGCGGAACGAATCATCGGAAGTTACCTTAACAGTCACAAAATCCTTATAGAACAGGATTTTTGGAATGATGGCCGCTACATTTTTCTTGCTGCTCTCTCCGAAACCCTGCAAAAGGTCTTCGATCAAACTGGGGCCGAAGCTGATGTCATTGTTCATGAGAAGCAGCAATTCACCCGCCGCCGCTTCCTGACCAATATTGTTCGCTTCGGCAAATCCAAAATTCTTCTCACTGGCGATGATCTTGATCTTGGATATCGCTTTTTTCGCTACCGATATGGATTCATCCGACGAATTATTGTCGACGAAAATGACTTCGAAATTCTTATAGGTCTGCTTTGCCAGACACTCGCCCAGCTCACGCAGATGCCTTTCGCCGTTGTAGTTCACAACGATGATGGAAATCAGCGGTGCCGCGCCGAGATCAACCGGAGTCGGATATTTGATAGACGGTGAAACCGGCGTGCTCGCCGGTGCTTTAGGCGGCGGTTCTTTCGCGCGCACCACGACCGGAGCCTTGTGCTCCTGCGTGGAATGATTGAGATCAGCGCCAGCTTTGGGTGTCGCTATCGGGTCGCTTTTCACTGGCAAAGCAGTAGCGCCAGGCGCACGTATGGCCGACAAGATGCCAATCAGATTTTCTTTAGCTCGGCTATTAGCAAGCCGGCGACGTCGGAATGGCCGCAGCATCGGCATTCCGATATTACCGTTTGCCTTGAATATCCTGGCGAGCCTCGAGCGAGTATCGTGATCGAGATTATTTTCGGACGAACGGGAAAGATCGTAAAGAACGTCGACACGATTCGCGCCTGAAACTAGCTGTGCGAGATAATGCTCCCGTCCCTCGCGATCAATCTCGCGGCCGAACATATACTTGTACGCCCCGTTTAGAAATTCTTCCGACGTGCACTCGAGAAGTTCGTAGATATTTTTAGCCATGATTTTACAATTCTTTATATGCTGTTATCGCGTCACTTACATTTTCAAACATCTTGAGCCGCCCTTTTTCCAATAGCGCGGCATGGTCGCAATGCTGCTCGATCAATTCTGTCTGGTGCGTGACAATCACCATGGCCCTATCGCCGCGCTTCTGGAAAAGCTCGACGTCACATTTTTTTGCGAATCGGTGATCCCCAACCGCCATCGCCTCATCGATCAGGAAGCAGTCGAATTCGATTGACATCGAAATGGCGAATGCCAACCGCGACCGCATACCCGCGGAATATGTTTTTACTGGTTCATTGAGGTAGTCGCCGAGTTCCGCGAACTGCTTCACGTATTCGATGGTTCTCAAAGGATCGATCCCGTACACCCGGGAAATAAGCCGGGCGTTATCCCTGCCCGTCAAGCTCCCTTGAAACGCGTCTCCGAAAGCCAACGGCCATGAAACTGTCATCGACTTTCTCAGTACCCCGGAATTGGGCAGATCGGAGCCGCTCATAATACGGATCAACGTCGATTTACCCGCACCATTTCGCCCCAGTATTCCCCATTTCTGCCCGGGCCGAACCGTCAGATTGATTTTATCGAGAACCAATCGACGATCACGCCCGTGGTGTACCGGATAGTGCTTACTTATATCAATTAGTTCTAGCATCGCTCTTGTTAATGCAAGCTGATTTTTCTGATAGAAAGACGGGTTAATCCGTACGCAAACAACATTAAGCCAAGAATTGCAAATATCGTGTACGGGATGTTGTAATACGTTGCCATCCTCATGCCATAATAGCCGTGCCGAAAATACTCGACCGCATCTATCAACGGAAACCAGAGAAGCATTTCCCGGTACTCTGACGGCAGCGTGGCCAGTGGAATGAATACACCTGAAAATGGAAGCATGAGGTACAGAATGATATGGGAAACCCTCTCGATCGACTCACTCAGCTCGGAAAGTGCCGCCATAATCAATACGAAACAGAACGAAAACCAGATGATCAGCATATAGCCACCGACCATTGCAAAAATATCATCTGGCCATTGACATATATTCAACTGGATCAGGATCATATACAGGATAAAAAAAGCGCCTGCCGATCCTGAGAATTCCAGCAAAATTCTGGAATAAATGATATCAATTGGCCGGATAGGCTGGTGATGCAAGAGTGCCCGATTCACTTCCAGCGCCTTGATTACGCGTCCGGTTCCATTCCGCCAGAACAGTAAAGTGGGATAACTGATAGATAAATATTCGGCAATCGGAAAGGCTGTTTTTTTCTCGATGTGACTAAAAATAATCATCACGCCGACAATAAACATTGCCGGCTCGGCGAGCAGCCAGAATACTCCCAGCCCCTCTCGTCCAAAGCGGGTAATCACCTCGCGCATCGTAAGGGCCCATATAACCCGCCCTTGAATGCGTGCCTTTCTCAGGAAATCGAATTCGCGCTCACCTATCATTATGCTCTCGAATTCCCGCGAAAATCACACTAAACACACCCCAGAGCAAAAGCCCAACCATCAAGGTCGACAGAACTCCTCGAATTCGTCTTGGCTCCAATGCTTCATCCGGCAGACTTGGCGTTGAGATAGACTCAAGAAACATCTGCTGCTTCTGTGCTTGAATCCGCGCCTGCTCCAAAGAACTGAGAGAGACCGCTAATTCTTTTTCGGCGAAGTCCTTGTCAAGCGAGAGCTTCTCGTATTCGACCGCATTGCTTGCCAGTGACGAATTACCCCCGGTAATTTCGCCCATTTGCTTCTGAATCTGGCTTTGAAGAGTTGCATTCTCGATTTTCAATGCCGCAATTTGAGGATTTTGCGGTGAAATCGACTCCAGCTGATGCAGCTTCGTCTCGTTGACGATTAAATCGTCCTGCAATTTACTGATCAGCTGCGCCTTGAGAGTGACCTGCGGCTCCGGACTAAACACGCCTCTCTTATTCCGGAATTCGGCTAGATTCACCGATGCCTGCTGGGCCTTTGACTTCGCATCGGTCACGCTTTGCTCAAAGAACCGGACGGCGTCCTTGTTCGCTCTTTCATTCAGCCGGTTGACCAACTCCTGGCTTTGAGCCAGCAATTCGCTGTTTATCCGCTGTGCGTCTTCCGCTGTATAGGCTTTGGTTCTGAGTGTAGTAATGTTGGACGTCGAATCGATGTCCTCGCCAATCATATGACGATAATAGTCCAGCAACTTTTCGTTGCTCCGG
Source organism: Paraburkholderia sp. Ac-20336 (assembly GCF_017105025.1). NCBI lineage: Bacteria > Pseudomonadati > Pseudomonadota > Betaproteobacteria > Burkholderiales > Burkholderiaceae > Paraburkholderia > Paraburkholderia sp. Ac-20336. The sequence continues at coordinate 28,979 of NZ_JAAGPS010000051.1, forward strand.
TCCGGCCAGAACATCCCCCCGAACCTGTTGAACAGATCGGCATCGTGATTGGTGTAAATTTTTCTGACGTCAATATCCTTTTCCAGGGTAGCCAATGCATCACGCGAGAGAATGTAGTCCCTTACCGCGTATACCCCTGAAGAAGAATTGCTCAGCCCCGCGGTCTGCAAGAACGAACTCAATCCCGTGGACTGTTGAGTCTGCTGACTATAAATAACAAAGCTGGATTCCGATATGTACACATCACTTGCCAACAGCCCGAAATACAGAATTGAAATTGCGACAGGTACGACAACAACCCCCAGAAACAACCTGTCCGCCTTCGCAAGGCGTTTTATGATATTAAAGCTCAATTCACGTCACCAATTAATTTTTAGTTGCTAAATTCCGGCCCTACGCAACTTTGTTTTTTCAGCACAAAAGGCGATTACTCTTATCTAAACGTCTGAACGCCGTAAACGATTGGATAGGCGACAGAAAAGACCACGTTCAGAAATTTTTGCAGCTCCGCGACCGGCGCATTGGACACATACAGTATGTCCTTGTTATCCATCATGAAGCTCTGGGCGACAAAGAACGAATTCGGGTCTTTCAGATTGACTCGATAGATAACAGGCACCTTGCCGTCTGCCGTAGTGCGAACAGGCTGGTTCGGCCAGTTAAGCGCGTTTGCATTTTCCATACGGAAAACGAACACACCCATGGCATCCGAACGCGAATCTTCCAGACCACCCGATCGAGCCATGGCCTGCGCGAGCGTAATGCCTTGCGCTTCGAAATTGACTTCCTGATTTTTCCCCGTGGCACCGAGAGACATGAAACTGAGCGGCTGAAAGAGCGCCGTGACAACGTCGCCCGCATGCAGCGGCACATTCTGCCGAGGATCGCGAATGACCGTTTCCAGCGGCAGCGATGCAACCGTTTCGCCTCGCGTAATTTGCAGGGTGATCTTATCGACAGGCTGCTTCACACCCCCAGCAGCCGCCAGCGCATCGAGCACGCGCTCACCGCGAGCACTCAATGCCATCCTGTTGCTGCTTGCCACATCGCCCACGACGGTCACGTAAGAAGTCGCATTGTGCGAGAGCTTCACCAACACCTGCGGGTCGTGTGCAATATTCTTGAGTTTTGCAGCGATGTCGCGTTGCAATTCGAACGGCGTCCGGCCTGCAGCCTTCACTTCGCCCGCGAAGGGCACACTGATTTTGCCGCTTCCGTCGATGGTTTGATCCGGCAGAACCGTTACGCGAGCATTACTCGCACCGCCTTTTGATTCGAGTTGCTCCGCACCAAACAAGGTGGCCGGCGGAGCTTCCCAGATCGACACCTCGATCGTATCGCCCACACCGAGTTGCTGCTGGAAAGATGTGCTATTACCGAGCGAACGGGCAAAATCACCGACGCTACGCTCGGCAAATAGCTTTCGCGCGACGTCATCCGTTACGTCAACGATCTGAATTCCGCTGGTAACAGCGGAGTCAGCCTCGCGAGTAATCTGCGCCCGGCTAGGACCGGAACTTGGGAGAGTGGAACACCCCGACAGCAGAACTACGCCCCCGATAAATGCAACCCCGAAAGTACTGCGCAGCAAACGATACATTTAGGATGTGTCTGAATAATATTATGGAATATGGCCGGCGCGAATTGTCTCATGCAACAACTTGAAATAGCGTACGTTACGAGAAAAATACAACGCAATTCGGCACACGCGATGACACGGTCACGTCACGGATAGACGATACCGTCACACTACGCTAGTGCAGTTGTGTCCAGGATGGCTTGACCTCTAGCGACACTGTCGTCTCGCTGTCGTCTTCTTACGCGCAATAGCCGACCATAGGCGAAAACGCCGCCTGAGCGCTCATGAGGCAGGCGCAGCACACAGCATAACCAATCGATACCATCCCACAGAGATTCTGCCAGACTTTCGGAAGGCTATCGAGCGTCGAGTACCATCAAAAGCTGCTGTAAAGCTTCGCTCGGCCCTAATTCCGCAGTATTCAACCGCAACTCCGGATTGAGTGGAGACTCGTAAGGCGAACCAATCCCGGTAAATAGAGGCAGGGAGCCTTCTCTAGCTTTCTTGTAAAGTCCCTTTACGTCCCTGCTTTCCACGACTGCGAGCGGCGCATCCACGTGTACTTCAAAAAACTGGCCGTCATCAAACAATTCCCGCGCGGCATCCCTGTCCGCCCGAAAAGGAGAGATAAGCGAAGCGATGACGGTGACGCCCGCATCGACCATCAATCGAGCGACCGCTGAAGCTCTCCTGATGCTTTCGTGACGACTGGCATCGGAAAAATCCAGATCGCTGTTGAGGCCCAACCGAAGGCGATCGCCGTCGAGAATAAAGGTGTGAAATGCGCGAGCACGCAACTCTGTATCGAGCAGATTGGCTAATGTCGACTTGCCTGCACCAGACAAACCGGTCAACCAGATGACCTGTGGACGCGGCTGCCTCATTAAAACCCGGTGTCCTCTGGCACTCACGGGCGGCGTCGAAGCCTGGAGACCTTTATGAGTTGCTTCCATCATTTCTTGTTTGTTATGGGTCAAGATCCACAGTCGTATGCCTGTTCGATATTTTAGGCGGGAGACTGCGCTCGGAAATTCAAGCACGGGGCTTGAACATGCGTGCGCAACGGCCATTGCGCAGTCTGCTGGACATTGCAGGGTCACTCGCGCCAATGTTCGCACCAACAGAACCATTAGCCAACGAATTCTCTACAAAGTCGTTACAAAACGCATCGCCGAATTCTCTCATGCACTCGGGTAAAATGGCTCACTGTAAAAAAAAAGCCACACTCTGACGGGCAAAAACAAGTTCTGCACGACAATCGATAAAAATCTGCTGCAACACCACACGTGTCAACCATTTTCCTAGACGTCACGCGCCTCCTGACACGCCTTTACGAAGGCCGCTTGCCCACCGGTATAGATCGCGTCGGACTCGCCTATATAGAGAGATACCATCGGAACGCCCGCGCCGTTCTCAGTGAGCGCGGCTTTTCCACGGTCCTGACTGAGCGAGACTCGCAGCAAACGTTTGCACAACTTCTTTCATCGACCTGGAGCAGAAGCGCAATTCGCGCACTCATCATGCGCGCGTGCCTTAATCGCCTGCAGGAATCAAGACTTAACGGAATATTGTTGCATACCAGTCACAGCGGCATGGAATTCAGTCGTTATTACAAAACTTTGACAAAACGTCAAATTCGCCCCGTATTGATGGTCCACGATTTAATTCCGTTGACTCACGCCGAATACTGTCGCCCCGGCGTCGATGCTACGCATCGCAATCGCATGCACACCACGTTGAGGCACGCCAGCGGGCTAATCATGAATTCGCAAGCCACGCTCGACTCGATGACAGCCGAAGCCGCACGCGCCAATCTTTCGCTGCCACCGACGGTCGTCGCCCACCTCGCGTCGGGCGTCACCCCATGTCCGCAAGCGCCGCGCCCCATTGCCGCGCCCTACTTTGTGATGCTCGGCACCATCGAGCCGCGCAAAAACCACTGGTTCATGCTTCACCTCTGGCGCCGCCTGGTCGAACAGCTCGGCACCGCGGCACCCAAGCTCGTAATAATTGGCCGACGCGGCTGGGAATGCGAAAACGTCATTGACATGCTGGAACGTTGCGAATCGTTAAAAGGAGCCCTAATAGAAGAGGCTCACTGTTCCGACGAGAAACTACACGCCTATCTACAGCACTGCCAGGCACTGCTATTCCCTTCCTTCGTCGAAGGCTACGGCATGCCGCTCGCTGAAGCGCTCTCGCTAAAAGTACCGGTGCTCGCAAGCGACCTCGCCGTCTTTCACGAAATCGCCGACGACATTCCCGACTATCTGGACCCGCTCGATGGCCCCGGCTGGCTATCCCGCATTCAGGCCTACGCGCAACCCAATAACCCCGAGCGCGACGCGCAGCTAATCCGCATCGAACGATTTCGCGAACCGACGTGGACCGCGCATTTCGAACGCGTCGATGCCTTTCTGGAAACGCTGCGTTAAATGAAGCACCCTGTCGTCGCCAGCGAAAAGGCAGTTGCAAACCCTGCCATTGATCTGCGAAGTGTTACGTGTGGTTTGCGTCTGTGGAGCGGACTCCGCCGGCGAAGCGTCGAGCATGCGTGGATCGATCGTTGGCATGGACGCCTTGTATTACACATCGCGCGTCTACTCCGCAGGCAAATCGACGCAGCGTGGCCGGGACCAGTCTGGTCACGTGGTCCGGCGGGTACGCCATTGTTGTCGTGGTTCTCGATACCCGTTACCGATGCCAGCGCCGCCGCGTTCGTCACCGCGCTCCATCAGGCACTCACGGAAACAATCGAACGGAATCGCAACGCCGAGGCATCGCCGGAATTGCAACGGCTGATGCGGCGGTTCGCACGCGGTAGTGCACCGGCAACGCGTCACTTGCAATTCCATTGCCCTATTGCACTACTGGAACCACGCAACTGCGAGCGCATACTACTGATCGACGAACGTTCGCAGTCGCAAGGACTGGGCGCAACGGTAACGCGCCACTCGTCCAGAGCTTTCGAGCGCATGCTGCAAGCCGCGATTCGCACGCATCCACAAGCTGAATTCTGGATCGCGCAATCGAACGATCCGGGTCGCGGCCGCTGGCTTTCCACATTGTCTCAACCCGCACAGCCGTTGACGATTCGCCGCTTCGCCGAACACGAATCGCTATGCGCCGCGCTGCCCCACGTCGATCACGTCTATACGCTAGGCGCGTCCGAAGGCATGCATGCACTTCTGGCCGGCGTACCCGTACACGTATTCGGCGCAGCGTATTACGCGGGTTGGGGTTTGACCGACGACGCTCTTCATTTTCCAGACCGCACCGCCCGTCCCACGCTCACGACATTATTTGACGTCGTGTTTCTCCAGTTCACCCGCTATCTGAATCCAGCCACACACACGCCCGGCACGCTCGACGATTTACTCGACAGCATCGAATTACAGCATGCCGTCCAGCAACGATTCGCCGACCTGCACCATGTGGCCGCACTGCACTTCCAATGGTGGAAGCGCCCATTCGCGACACCGTACATCACGGCAGGTAATGCCACGCTGCGTTGGACTCGAGAATCGCAATCCGTACAAACACACGAATGCGCAGTACTGTGGGGCGCACGCAGCGCTGAGGGTCTCGCACCGGAAGTTCGCCGCGTCAGAATCGAAGACGGCTTCTTTCATTCGACGGGTCTCGGCTCCGATATGATCGCGCCGTGCAGTCAGGTGATCGATCGTCGTGGACTCTATTTCGACGCGAGTCAGCCCAGCGACCTCAGCGTGCTGCTCAACGAGACGAATTTCAGCGCGGCCGAACTCTCGCGTGCCGCTGCTCTGCGCGAGCGCGTCGTCAAGCTCGGCGTCACGAAGTACAACCTGGGTCGACGCCGCCCGCTCTGGAGCGCACCGGTCGGCAAACCGATCATCCTGGTCCCCGGCCAGGTCGCCGACGATGCCTCGATCCGCCTCGGCACCCGCGCCATTGGCACCGCCGACGCGCTGCTACGCGAAGTACGCCGATTGCGTCCCGATGCATTCGTCGTCTACAAACCGCATCCGGACGTGCTCTCGGGAAATCGCCAGGGCCTGATCGACGCACAGCAGCTCGCAGACGTCGTCGACACCGAAGCGGACCTGCTGTCCCTCGTCAATGTGGCGGATGAAGTTCACACGCTGTCGTCGCTCGCGGGCTTCGACGCGCTATTGCGCGGCAAAGCGGTCCATACGTACGGCCTGCCGTTCTACGCCGGCTGGGGACTTACCCACGACGCGCTCGCGCCGCTGCCGTGGCGTCATCGAACGTTGACGCTCGATATGCTGTGCGCGGGCGTGCTGCTGCGTTATCCGCTGTACTTCGACTGGAAAACGCGTCTCTTCACGACACCGGAAGCCGTGGTCGAACAACTGGCACCGCGAGCGGCACGGCCTTTGGAAAAAGTACGCGGCAACCGGCTGCGACCGCTTCTCAAGGCTTTTCGCTGGACCCGCAATGCCATCCGCCACACCGCATGGCGCCTCCGGCAAAAGCGCGCGTCACGAGTCCAGTAAGGCAAACCGGCCAGACAAAACAAAAGCCCCGCAAGATCGCAATCTTGCGGGGCTTTTTTCGCGGCTAACGCCAGAGCTCTACCACCTCACCGCGACATCATATGCATACTCACGTTATGCATCACCCACAACGTCCCGCCGACCACAATAACCGCGGTCAGCACGGTAAACGCAAACGCCACCACGTTCCAGCGCTGCGACGACGACGCGTTCATATGCAGGAAGAAAACCAGATGCACGAGAATCTGCACGAGCGCGAGGCCCGAGATTGCGAACAGTGCGCTCTGGCCCGTCAGCGTGCCGTTCATGACAAGCGCGAATGCCGCGACGGTCAGGATGACGGAAAGCACGAAGCCGGTCGTATAGCTGCCGAAGCTGCCGTGGCCTCCGTCCGAATGCGCGCCATGGGCGTTATGACTATGGTCCATTAGATCACGCTCGCAAGATAGACAAAGGTGAAGACGCCGATCCACACGACGTCGAGGAAGTGCCAGAAAAGGCTCAGGCACGTCAGGCGAATCATGTCGCGTTCGGTCAGGTCGCGATGACGCATCACCTGGATGGACAGCACGATCATCCAGATCAGGCCGAACGTCACGTGCAGGCCGTGCGTGCCGACCAGCGTGAAGAACGACGACAGGAACGCGCTGCGGCCCGGACCCGCGCCTTCGGCAATCAGGTGCGAGAACTCGCGCATTTCCAGCACCAGAAACGCGACGCCGAGCAGGAACGTCACGGCGAGCCAGCCGAGCAGCGCGCCCTTGCGGTTCTTGTGCGCGCCGAGCATCGCGAAGCCGTACGTGATGCTCGAGAGCAGCAGCATCGCCGTTTCGAGCGCGACGCCCGGAATCTCGAACAGGTCCTTGCCGCTCGGGCCGCCCGCGAACTGGTGGCTCATCACCGCGAACACGGCGAACAGCGCCGCGAAGATGATGCAGTCGGTCATCAGGTACAGCCAGAAGCCGAACACCGAGTGCGACGGCACATGGTCCGGCGCGAGTTGCGGCTCAACCGCGATAGTCTTCTGTAGCATCAGTCCACCTCCAGCGCGACCTGCCTGTCGGCGTTTGCACCGACGCCGGCCGCGACGGCGGCACCGCCGCCGTTACGTTTCTCTTCAATCAGCGCGACAGTGTCGGCCGGAATGTAATAGCCCTCGTTGTCCTGGAAGCTGTAGATGATCACGGTGCCGATCGCGCCGACAAAGCCGATGATCGCCAGCCACCAGATGTGCCACACGCCGGCAAAGCCGAGCACCAGCGAGAACAGACCCACCAGAAGACCCGCGGACGTATTCGACGGCATGTGAATGTCGCGATACGCCGGCACCTTCTGGACGCCCTTGCGCGACTTCATTTCGCTGAACGCGTCGAGCGAGCGGATCGTCGGGATATGCGCGAAGTTATAAGCCGGCGGCGGCGAGCTCGTCGCCCATTCCAGCGTATGACCGTCCCACGGATCGCCCGTGAAGTCGCGGTTTTGCGGCAGGTTGCGATCGCGGATGCTGACGAACAGCTGCAGCAGCTGGCAGGCGATACCGATGGCGATCAGCACCGCGCCGAACGCGGCGGCGATCAGCCACGGATGCCATGCCGGGTTGTCGTAGTGATTCAGACGGCGCGTCATGCCCATGAAACCGAGCACGTAGAGCGGCATGAACGCGACCCAGAAGCCGATCTGCCAGAACCAGAACGCGGCCTTGCCGAGCTTCTCGTTGAGCTTGAAGCCGAACGCCTTCGGGAACCAGTAGTTGAAGCCAGCCAGATAGCCGAACAGCACGCCACCGATAATCACGTTGTGGAAGTGAGCGATCAGGAACAGGCTGTTGTGCAGCATGAAGTCCGCACCCGGAATCGCCAGCATCACACCGGTCATGCCGCCGATCGTGAACGTGACCATGAAGCCGAGGGTCCACAGAATCGGCGTCGTGAACTGCAGACGGCCCTTGTAGATCGTGAACAGCCAGTTGAACACCTTAACGCCGGTCGGAATCGCAATCACCATCGTCGCGATACCGAAGAACGCATTGACGTCGGCGCCCGAACCCATCGTGAAGAAGTGGTGCAGCCACACGAGGAACGACAGCACCATGATCGCGCAGGTCGCCCATACCATCGTCTTGTAGCCGAACAGCGGCTTCTTCGCGAAGGTCGCGACGACTTCCGAGAAGATACCGAACGCCGGCAGGATCAGGATGTACACCTCGGGGTGACCCCAGGCCCAGATCAGGTTCAGGTACAGCATCGCGTTGCCGCCGGCTTCGTTCGTGAAGAAGTGCATGCCGAGGTAGCGGTCGAGACCGAGCAGCGCGAGCGTGACGGTCAGGATCGGGAACGACGCCATGATCAGCACGTTCGTGCACAGCGCGGTCCACGTGAACACCGGCATCTTCATGAACGACATGCCGGGCGCGCGCATCTTCACGATCGTCACGAAGAAGTTCACGCCGGTCAGCAAGGTGCCGATACCGGAGAGCTGCAGGCTCCACAGGTAATAGTCGACGCCGACGCCGGGGCTGAACTGCAATTCGGACAGCGGCGGATAAGCGAGCCAGCCGGTCTGGCCGAATTCGCCGATCACGAGCGAGACGTTGATCAGGATCGCGCTGACCGCCGTCATCCAGAAGCTCAGCGAGTTGATGAACGGGAACGCGACGTCGCGCGCGCCGATCTGCAGCGGCACGACGAGGTTCATCAGGCCGACCATGAACGTCATCGCCATGAAGAAGATCATAATGACGCCGTGCGCGGTGAAGATCTGGTCGTAGTGATGCGGCGGCAGAAAGCCCGGGCTCAGATAGGCCAGCGCCAGCTGCATGCGCATCATGATCGCGTCGGCGAAACCGCGCAGCAGCATGATGAAGGCGATAACGATATACATCACACCGATCTTCTTATGATCGACGGACGTCAGCCATTCGCTCCACAGGTAGCGCCATTTGCCGAGATACGTGATTGCGCCGAGCACGGCCAGCGCGGCGAGCACCATGCCGGCGCCTGCCGTGACGATGATTGGCTCGTGATACGGAATCGCATCGAGCGTTAGTTTTCCGAACATGCGTTACCCCTTAGGCGCACAGTTGGCGTCCTTCATGTCGTCGAGGACGTTGCCGTTGTTGTATCGCGCAATGATGTTGTTGAAGAGCTTCGGATCGACGGTCGAGAAGTAGCGCACCGGGTCCTTCTCGCTCGGCTCCGACACCGCGTGATAGCGGTCCATGTCGAGGCGGTCCGAGGAAGCGCGCACCTTGGCGACCCATGCGTTGAAGTCTTCAGGCGACGTCGCGAGCGCGCGGAACTTCATGTCCGAGAAGCCCTTGCCGCTGAAGTTCGCGGTGAGGCCCGCGTAGTCGCCGGCGTGGTCGGCGATCAGGTGCAGGCGCGTTTGCATGCCGGCCATCGCATAGATCTGGCCGCCCAGCTGCGGGATGAAGAACGAGTTCATCACCGTGTCCGACGTGATACGGAAGTTGACCGGCGTGCCGACCGGGAACGCCAGCTGGTTCACCGACGCGATGCCGAGGTCCGGATAGATGAACAGCCATTTCCAGTCGAGCGCGACGACTTCGACGTTGATCGGCTTGACCTGCGACTCGAGCGGACGATACGGATCGAGCTCATGCGTGCTCTTCCACGTCAACACGGCGAGGAACAGAATGATCAGCGCCGGAATCGTCCAGACGGCGATTTCGACAGCCGTCGAATGAGTCCAACCCGGACGGTATTCGGCGTTCCTGTTCGACGCGCGATAACGCCATGCGAACAGCAGCGTCAGCGCGATGACCGGAATCACCACGATCAGCATGGCCCACGTGGAAGTCGCGATCAGATCGCGCTCCGCCACGCCCACACTCCCCTTCGGATTCAGAATATCGAGGTTGCTGCAACCCGAAAGCAGCAACATGAGACCGGCGGAAAGAAAGCTTGCCGATCCTCGCAGAGCGCGCCCTTTCATATCCACAGCCTCTTTTTTACGACTTCAACGAACGTCATTCGACGGCTCTCCATAAATAAGCGCTCGCATAATAGGGGCGCGCCGAGTGTCGATAAACACTCGATTTAGCAACGATCTATTGCGCCGTAACGCTGTGTGACACGTTGCCGCACACCTATTTGCGAGCGTCATTTGCGGTGCTCCGGAACGAAGCACCGAAAACGTTGACGCAGCGCAAAGTCCCTCGAAAAAAACACGGGCAATACCTGTGGCCCGACGCGAGTCCGAGCGATCGCGCCACGCGTGCCGTGTGTCATGTGCCTAAGGGATCTGTTGCGATGCGTAAGAGCGCATGTGCGTTTGCCGCATCCTCGGGTAGGGATGCGGCAACGGCCCTGCGCTTCGTTCTTTTAACCGGGGGTATGTACCGCGGTCGCGGCGACCGGCTCGGGCGCCGCAGCTTGCAGATGTTCGCCGCCGTCCGTCGGTACGGAATCCGAAGGAAGTGCGGAGCGTTCCGATTGCGCAAGCAGCGTGCCGACCGACGGGTCGATCGCATCGGTGAACGGCTTCGGATCGAGACCGATCGCGAGCACGAGCAGCCCCATCGCACCGAGCAGCACGAACTCGCGCTTGCCGAGGTCCTTCAGCTTCGCGACGCGCGCGTTGGCGATCGCGCCGAAGATCACGCGCTTGTACATCCACAGCGTGTAGGCCGCGCTCAGGATCAGCGTGGTCGCGGCGATCGCGCCGATCCAGAAGTTGAAGCGGATCGCGCCCATCAGCACCATGAATTCGCCGACGAAACCCGAGGTGCCCGGCAAGCCGATGTTCGCCATCGAGAACAGCATCACGAAGGCGGCAAAGCGCGGCATCGTGTTGGCGACGCCGCCGTATTCGGCAATCGACGCGCTCTTCGTGCGATCGTAGAGCATGCCGGTGCACAACAGCATCGCGCCGGACACCACACCGTACGAGATCATCTGCACGATCGCGCCCGACTGGCCGAAGCGGTTGAAGACGAACAGGCCGAGCGTGACGAGGCCCATGTGCGCGACCGTCGAATACGCGAGCAGGCGGCGCATATCGGTTTGCACAAGTGCGAGCAGGCTCGAATAGATCACGGCGACGAGCGACAGCGTAATCATCATCGGCGCGAAGAAGTGGCTTGCCTGCGGTGCGATCGGCAAGGCGAAACGCAGCAGACCATAGCCGCCGATCTTCAGCATGCCGATCATCACGGCGGCGCCGGTCGGGCCGTCGAGGTGGACGTCGGGCAGCCACGTATGCAGCGGCCACATCGGCACCTTCACGCCGAACGCGGCGAGGAAGCCGAGGAAGATCAGCGCCTGCGGCACCATCGCGATCGGCGTGTCGCGCCACACGGCGAGGTCGAAGCTGTGCGTCTGGCTGTACAGATAGAGCAGCGACATCAGCATCATCAGCGAGCCGAGGAACGACACGAAGAAGAACTTCACCGCCGCATACGAACGGTTCCTGTGGCCGTAGGTGCCGATCAGCAGATACAGCGGAATCAGCGTCGCTTCGAAGGCGACGAAGAACATCATGCCGTCGAGCGACGTGAACACGCCCTGCATGAAACCCGACAGCATCAGGAACGCGCCGAAGTACTGCGCGGTGCGCTGCGTGATCGATTCCCACGAGGCGATCACGATGATGATCGTGGTGAGCGCGGTCAGCGCGACGAGCCACAGCGAAATCCCGTCCACTCCCACATGCCAGGCGATGTCGAACGTCGGCGACCAGCGGACGTTTTCGACGAACTGCATCGACGTCACGTCGTTGCGGAAATTCGTCACGAGCGGAATCACCGGCAGGAAACCCGCCACCGCGCCGATCAGCGCGAGCCAGCGCGTGCGGTTACGCGCCGCGTCGGACCCGGCACGCAAAACCACGAGCCCGGCGACAATGGGAATCCAGATGAGAAGACTTAGAAGAGGCAATGGCATGTGCTCTGTCAGAACTTGAAGTACAAAACGCCGCGTCAGCGCCCTTGGAAACGGCCGGCGATGAAATGGATACGTAAGCTGGAGTTCGCTGAAACCGGCGTGCAGACGGGGTTTTCCGCTACACGTTTACCCGCAGTCGAATGACCAAAGGGTGGGAGATTACCAAGATAAGAATAATTTTGCAGCGCAGCAGCGCCGGAATCCGCGCCACAATACATTGTTGCCCCTCGAACACTTGCAAAACGCATGAAAATGTGCGCTTGCACATTGTTACAGATCAATTTTCAGAGCTAAAAAATTTCGTCGCAAAAGCTCACAATTAGCGGTGAGTTGACAACTTTTAAGCGTTTGCTTTGTTTGTCGCCGGACCGGCTGGAACGGATCGTGCCCCGATGCGGGTGTTTCATCGGTGGCGATCCGGCGCCGATGACAGAAATTTTTGCTAAAAATAGATTAAAAAAAATTTTGTGCGGGGCCTCTAAATTCCTCTTGGAGAGCCGGGGAAAGTACCTGGCAGCGCTCGCCCCAAAGACGGCCCGGCGGTCCGCCTGACAATGCTCGGAGCTTCCATTTTCATTACGCATAACAGCGGCAAAGTGTGCGTGTCGCTGCACGAATTCGCGCCGCAAGGCACACTCGTTTCGCCGGCCGACTCCTCTGCCGGCCCTCTTCCGGACCTCTTCGCATGGCGCTTCGTGACGACCCCGCGGTTCCCGCACTCGAATGCCGAGGACTGAGCAAACGGTACGGCGCCGGCCGCATCGTGCTGGCGCAGCTCGATTTCACGCTCGCGGCGGGCGAGTTCGTCGCGATCATGGGCGACTCGGGGGTCGGCAAATCGACGCTGCTCAATCTGATTGCCGGGCTCGACCACGCGGATAGCGGCAGCATCCTGATCGACGGCCGCGCCATTGGCGAACTCGACGACGACGCGGCGACGCGCCTGCGCCGGCAAAAACTCGGCTTCGTGTTCCAGGCCTTTCATGTGCTGCCGCATCTGACGCTCGCGCAGAACGTCGCGCTGCCGCTGCTGCTCAACGATCTGCCGGCCGCCGGCGCGCCCGGAATGCTCGCCGCGGTCGGTCTCGGCGGCCGCGGCGACGACTTTCCGCGCGATCTGTCCGGCGGCGAACTGCAGCGCGTCGCAATCGCACGGGCGCTCGTGCATCGTCCGACACTGATTCTCGCCGACGAACCGACCGGCAACCTCGACCCGGCGACCGCGCACGATGTGCTCGGCCTGTTTCGCGCGCAGAGCAAGGCGACTGGCGCGGCGACGATCATGGTCACACATTCGGAAGCCGCGGCCGCGGTAGCCGACCGTGTCCTGAGGTTGAGCGACGGCGGCCTGCATGCCGCGCCGCTGCAACCCGCGCCTGCGAGAGGCGCGCTCGCGCAGGCAAGCGCCGTTCGCGCGACCGGTGATGCGCGCTGAGATCGGCTCTGGGCCGCGCATGGCGGGACATCGCGTGCTCGCGCGCTGGCTGCTCGGCGCCGAATGGCGTAGCCATCGCGGACGCGCCCTCGTTGCCATTGCGACGATCGCGCTCGGTTACGCGGTGCAACTGATCAACAGCGCGGCCTTCAACGAATTCTCGGCAGCCGCGCGCAGCCTGTCCGGCGAAGCGGACCTGCAGGTGCGCGGCGCGCAGCCGTTTGTCGACGAATCGATCTATGCGCGTCTGTCGAACGATCCGCAGGTAGCGCTCGCGAGTCCCGTGCTCGCGCTCGATGTCATGGTGCCGGGCCGCGACGGCGCGCTACCGGTGCTCGGCATCGACGTGTTCAAGGCGAGCCGGATCACACCCGATCTGATCGGCGTGCCGTCGCCAGACCGCCCGTTCGATACGCTCGCTTCCGATACGCTGTTTCTGTCGCCAGCCGCGCAACGATGGCTGAACCTCAAAACCGGCGATGCCGTGACGCTGCGAAGCGGCACGTCGAGCGTGCGTCTGCGCGTCGCGGGCGGGCTCGCGAGAACGCGGCCGGGCCAGCGGCTCGCGGTGATGGATATCGCCGCCGCGCAGTGGAGATTCGGCAAGGTGGGCAAGCTCTCGCGCGTCGACGTGCAGCTCGCGCACGGCGTCGACCGGCCACGCTTCAAGCGTGATCTGCAAGCCCGGCTCGGCAATCCGTGGATCGTCGCTGAGGCGCGCGACACCGAGAGCCGCACCGATCGCCTGTCGCGCGCCTACCGGATCAACATGAACGTACTGGCGCTGGTCGCGCTTTTCACGGGCGCGTTCCTCGTGTTTTCGACGCAGGCGTTGAGTGTCGTGCGACGCCGCTCGCAGTTCGCGATGCTGCGCGTGCTCGGACTCACGCGCGCCGGGCTGCTGCGGCAGATCCTGCTGGAAGGCACCTTGCTCGGGCTGCTCGGTTCGCTATGCGGCCTTGCGCTCGGCTACGCGATGGCAAGCGGCGCGCTGCGTTTTTTCGGCAGCGATCTGGGCGGCGGCTATTTTCCCGGCGTGCAACCGCGAGTCGGTTTCGAGCCGCTGGCGAGCCTGCTGTTTCTGATGCTCGGCGTTGCGGTATCGGTATTGGGCAGCATCGCACCGGCCGTCGATGCGGCGCGCGCGCATCCGGCCGCAGCGCTCAAGGCAGGCGCCGAAGAAGTCGCATTGGCGCGGCTCGCGACGCCTTGGCCCGCGCTTGCGTGCCTGCTTGTCGCCGGGGTTCTCACGCGCTTGCCGCCGTGGTTCGATGCGCCGATTGCGGGCTATCTCGCCGTCGCCCTGCTGCTGGTCGGCGGCATTGCGCTGATGCCGCGCGTGACCGCGCTGATATTCCGCGCGGCAAGCCGCGTGGGCGGAACGCGACGCCGCTTCGGTGCAACCGGCACGCTCGCGATCGCGCGTCTCGCGAATGCGCCGGGCCAGGCGTCGATCGCCATGGGCGGCGTGCTGTCGAGCTTCGCGCTGATCGTCGCGATGGCCATCATGGTGGCCAGCTTCCGCGTGTCCGTCGACGCATGGGTCACGCACCTGCTCTCCGCCGATCTGTACGTGCGCGTGGCATCGGGCGGCAATAGCGGCGATGCCGGCGGCTTGCGGCTCGACGAGCAGGCGCGGATCGCCGCGATTGCCGGCATCCGCAACGCTGCGTTCGCGCGCATCACGCATCTGACGATCGATCCCGCCCGGCCCGACGTCGCCCTGCTCGCCCGCGAAATCGACGCGGCCGATCCTGGCGCCACGCTACAGATGAGCGGCGCGATACTGTCGCCTGCCGCGTTTCACAGCGGCGAAATACCTGTTTGGGTATCCGAAGCAATGGTCGACCTGTATGGATACCGAACGGGTCAGCGTGTGCAATTGCCGCTTGGCGGACCTGCTCAGGTATTCGTCGTGGCCGGCGTGTGGCGCGATTACGCGCGCCAGAGCGGCGCTATCCAGATACGGCTCGCCGATTATCGACGGCTGACCGGCGACACTCATGCAACCGATGTCGCCGTGACCGTCGAACCGGGTACGAGTGTCGAGCGTGTGATAGGCGGATTGCGCGCGCTGCTTTTCGGCGCATCGCTCGATCTATCTCAACCGGGCGAGATACGGGCGCGCACACTGGTGATCTTCGATCGCAGTTTCGCAGTAACTTATCTGCTCGAAGCGGTTGCGATCGTGATCGGTTTGTTCGGCGTCGCTGCAACGTTTTCCGCGCAGACGCTCGCGCGCACTCGCGAGTTCGGCATGCTTCGGCACGTTGGCGTGACTCGCGCACAAATCTTCGCGATCCTCGCCACGGAAGGCGGTCTGCTCACGGCGTGCGGTATTGCACTCGGCTTCGCGCTTGGCTTTGCAATCAGCCTGATTCTCGTGTTCGTCGTCAATCCGCAGTCGTTTCATTGGAGCATGTCGTTGCACGTGCCGTGGATCGTGCTCGGCACGGTAGCGATGGTCATGCTGGTTTTGTCCTGCACGACGGCGGTCGTGGCAGGCCAGGGCGCCGTGTCGGTGGATGCGGTACGCGCGGTGAAGGAGGACTGGTGATGGGGAGGCGGGCTACGCGATGCGCGTGGACAAAGCAGCGGACACGCAAAGTCTCTCTGCATTTTGATGCGATTGAGCCGTTCTGTGTTGCACGGCATGGTGGCGCGGAACGATTCAAATGCGTGCCGTCTGTTGGGCCGCGAAAACATCAGCCGCGACTGAAACCCTGCTCGTATGCAACATCATTTGAAACGCCCTTCACTATCGCGCGCAGGACGGGTTCACTGCGGCGATTCTCTTGTCTGTTTCTGTTTTATGCCGGCATGGCCGCCACGCCTCTCGCGTTTGCCGCGAGTGACAAGTTATCGGCCCCGGCATCCACGACATTTGCCGCGGTTACGCCGGATCATCCGGTCTCGCTGCCACAGGACAGCGGTGCACATCCGGCCTTTCGCACCGAGTGGTGGTACGCGACAGGCTGGCTCAACACGCCCGACAATCGGCCGCTCGGATTTCAGGTCACGTTCTTCCGTTCCGCCACCGGTCATGATCCCGCCGATCCGAGCGCGTTCGCGCCGTCGCAACTGATCATCGCGCACGCGGCGTTGAGCGATCCGGCTCTCGGGCGTCTCATTCACGACCAGCGCATCGCACGCGAGGGTTTCGGGCTCGCTTATGCGAAGCCGGCCAATACCGACGTCAAACTCGACGCGTGGAAAATGATTCGTGCCGCGGATGGTCACTACGACGTCGCCATCGACGCAAGCGGATTTTCGCTGCACCTCGTGCTGACGCCGACGCAAGCCCCGCTGATCCAGGGCGAGCATGGCTATTCGCGCAAAGGTCCACGGCCAGAGCAGGCGAGCTATTACTACAGCGAACCGCAATTGCACGTGACGGGCAATGTGATACGCCCCGCCGCAAATGGAAACGCCGCTGGGCGCGATACGCTCGTGACGGGCACGGCATGGCTGGATCACGAATGGTCGAGCACATTGCTCGATGCCGACGCGGTCGGATGGGATTGGCTCGGTGCCAATCTCGCGGACGGCTCGACGCTGATGGCATTCAAGGTCCGTCGCCGGGATGGTCACGCGCAATGGGCGCACGCGACGCTTCGCAAGCCCGACGGGCAGATAACACGGTTTGGTCCGGATCAGGTCGACTTTACGCCGATTCGCACATGGCGCTCACCGCGCACAAACGCTTCGTACCCGGTCTCGATGAAGGTCAGGACAGGTCCGTTGACGTGGCAGTTCGATCCGCTGATGGACGATCAGGAACTCGACTCACGACAATCGACCGGCGCGGTGTACTGGGAAGGCGCGGAGAGGGTGAGCCGTGAGGGCGTGGAGATGGGCCACGCGTATCTCGAACTGACCGGTTACGCGGACGCACAGCGGGCTGGGCAGCACTGAAGACTGCGCGACGGGGGATTGTGGAGAACGCGGGCGGCATGACGCCCGGGTCCGTTCGAACGCTGCGGCTTCGGGATCCGGCGGCGTATCCCTGACGCCGTAAACGGCCGGACCCCGGCACTCAGAGTGAGAAGCCGG
>NZ_JAAGPS010000052.1:0-46279 GCF_017105025.1 Paraburkholderia sp. Ac-20336
CGCGCTTGCCGCCTCGCGCACGGCCGGCGACACGCTTGCCGCCGATTGCGAGCCGCCCGAGCCCGGCGCGCGCGGCAGGGTCGAATCGCCGAGCGCGAAGTGGATGTTTTCGGGCGCGAAGCCGAGCGCATCGGCGGCGACCTGGGTCATCACGGTATAGGTGCCGGTGCCGAGGTCCTGGGTGCCCGAGGCGACCATCGCGGTGCCGTCCGGCAGAATGCGCGCGAGCGCCGCCGCCTCGCTGCGGTTGGCCGGATAGGTGGCGGTCGCCATGCCCATGCCGATCAGCGTGTTGCCGTCGCGCATCGAGCGCGGCGCGGGCGAGCGGCGCGACCAGCCGAATTTTTCCGCGCCGATCTGATAGCACTTGCGCAGCGACTTGCCCGACCACGGTTTGTTCTCCTGCGGATCGCGCTCGGCGTAGTTCCTGAGGCGCAGCGCGAGCGGGTCCATCTTGAGCGCGGCAGCGAGTTCGTCCATCGCCGATTCGAGCGCGAACGAGCCCGTGGTTTCGCCGGGCGCGCGCATGAAGGTCGGCGTGCCGAGATTGAGCGGCACGAGCCGGTGCGTCGTTACCTGATTGGGCACCGCATAGAGCATGCGCGTGACCATGCAGCAGGTCTCGGTCCAGTCCTCGATCGTCGAGGTGTTCGAGAAGCTGTCGTGGCGCATCGCGGTCAGCGTGCCGTCGCGCCGCGCCGCGATGACGAAGTGCTGCTCGGTGCGCGGGCGCGCGCCGACCGGGCCGAACATCTGCGGACGTTCGAGCACGAGCCGCACCGGCCGTCCGGTTTGCCGCGCGGCCATCGCGCACAGCGATACGTGCGACCACGACGAGCCCTTGCCGCCGAAGCCACCGCCGATGAACGGCGAGATCACGCGCACGTCGCCGGCCGGCATGCCGAACACCCTGGCGACCGCCTGCGCCGCGTTGCTCACGCCCTGGGTCGAATCGTAGAGCGTCAGTTGCGGGCCGTCCCAGCGCGCCATCGTCGCGTGCGGCTCCATCGGATTGTGATGCTCGATCGGCGTCGTATAGGTCGCCTCGATATGCACCGCGCCGCCGCGCATGCCGTCCTCGAAGCTGCCGCGCTGCGTGTCGGTCTGACGGCCTTGCGGCTTGATGGGCGCATGCGCGTTCGGCTTCGCCTGCGCGAAGTCGAGCGCCGCGGCCTCGGCCCGATAGACGATGCGCAGCTGGCGCGCGGCATCGGTCGCATGTTCGAGCGTATCGGCGACCACCACCGCGACCGGCTCGTTGCTGTAATGCACTTCGTTGTCCTGCAGGAGCGACAGACGCCGCCCGGCCGGCGGCGCGAGCGCGGGCTGACCGCCGTTCGGCAGGCGCGGGGCGTTCCGGCAGGTCATCACGAGCAGCACGCCGGGTACGGCCTCGGCATGGCTCGCATCGATCGACGCGATCGTGCCGCGCGCAATCGTGCTGGTCACGAGCACCGCATGCGCGAGTCGCGCTTCGGGGAATTCGGCCGCATAACGCGCATCGCCGGTGACCTTGAGCAGGCCGTCGACGCGATTGAGCGGCTGGCCGATCAGATTCATGCGACACCTCCCGCGTAACCGGCCGCCTCGTTGATCGCGCGCACGATCGCGCGTTGCGCGAGCTGCACCTTGAAGCCGTTGTCGCGCAGCGGCCGCGCGCCGTCGAGCGCGGCTGCGGCGGCGTTCCTGAGCGTGCTCTGCGTGAGCGGCTGGCCGGCCAGCATCCGTTCGGCCGCGCTCGCGCGCCACGGTTTAGGCGCGACACCGCCGAGCGCGATGCGCGCGGTCTCTACGCGCGCGCCGTCCATCTGCAACGCGGCGGCCACCGAGACCAGCGCGAATGCGTAACTGGCGCGGTCACGCACTTTCAGATAGTGCGAGTGCGCGCTGAAGAGCGGCGGCGGCAGATCGACGGCGGTGATCAGCTCGCCGGGCAGCAGGGTCGTATCGACGTCGGGCCGGTCGGCGGGCAGCCGATGAAAATCGGCGAACGCGATCGTGCGCTCGCCGTTCGCGCCGCTCACCCGCACGGTCGCATCGAGCGCGGCCAGCGCAACGCTCATATCGGACGGATTGACCGCGATGCATTGCGGACTCGCGCCGAGAATCGCGTGCATGCGGTTGTGTCCGCCGAGCGCCGCGCAGCCGCTGCCGGGCAGGCGCTTGTTGCACTGGGTGAAGGCCGTGTCGTAGAAATAGCCGCAGCGCGTGCGTTGCAGCAGATTGCCGCCGACCGTCGCCATATTGCGCAACTGCGCCGACGCGCCCGCGAGCAGCGCTTGCGATAGCAACGGGTAGGATTCGCGCACGAGCGCGTGATTGGCCGCATCGCTGTTGCGCACGAGCGCGCCGATGCGGATGCCGCCGCCGGGCAGCGCCGTGATCGCATCGAGCCCGTCGATATGCGTGATGTCGATGAGCCGCACGGGCCGCGCGACGCCGCCCTTCATCAGATCGAGCAGATTCGTGCCGCCGCCGATAAATACCGCGCCCGGTTGTTGCGCGGCGCGCAGCGCGCTCGCGACGTCGCCGGCGCGTTCGTAGGAGATCGCATCCATGCCGGTCTCCGTTACGCGTTGCCGTGCGCGGCGCGCACCGCGGCGACGATGTTCGCGTAGGCGCCGCAGCGGCAGAGGTTGCCGCTCATGCGCTCGCGGATCTCCGCGTCGGAAAGCGCGGCGGGACGCGTGCGCACGTCGGCGCTCGCGGCGCTCGCCGCGCCGTTGCGGAACTCGCCGAGCAGGGCCGTCGCGGAGCACAACTGCCCGGGCGTGCAGTAGCCGCACTGGAACGCGTCGTGCTCGATGAACGCGCGTTGCAGCGGACTCAACACGCCGTTGGTCGCGAGTCCTTCGACGGTCGTGATGTTTTCGCCTTCGTGCATGACCGCGAGCGTCAGACACGAGTTGATGCGGCGGCCGTCGGCGAGCACCGTGCAGGCGCCGCACTGGCCGCGGTCGCAACCTTTTTTCGTGCCCATCAGGCCGGCGTGTTCGCGCAGCGCGTCGAGCAGCGTCACGCGCGGTTCGAGTTGCAGCGAGTAGGCGCGGCCGTTGACGTTCAACGCGACCGGGCGCGGCGGCACGGCCGGATTGGCTGGCGGCGTGGCCGTGGCTGGGGCTGGTGCCTCAGTTTGCGCGCGCAGAGGCGGTGCCGCGCCGATCGTCGCGGCGGCGGCGGCCGACTGGAGAAAGCGGCGGCGTGAGGGTTGAGAGGGTTGAGAAGGTTGAGAAGGTTGCGAGGGGTGGGCGAGGGGTGGGCGAGGTGGGCGGGTTCCGGGCGTTGTTCCGGAAGGGCGGGGTCGCCCGAATCCGGGCATTCGGTGTGCGTGGACATGACGTTCCGTTGACTCCATTGAAAGGCCAATGCAGGCTGACGATGCGTCGAGATTCAACGCATCGCGTCGAAACAAACCGTGCGCAGCAAATTCGGTGCCGTTGCAGGTACAACGGTATTAAAAATTGATGGGGAGAGCAAAGCCGATCTGCGCAATTAACGCAGGTCGATATTCGCAATGAATGAGGAGGCGGGGCGCGTTGCCGCATTCGTTCGCTCGGGGCGAATCGCCGGGGCAACATTTTTACCGATGACCTGTTCCGACCCGCTATGATCGCAGGGGCAGTCGCCGCGATCTATGCAGTCCCCGTCATCGCCAGATCAGGACGCAAACGGAGAAACAGCATGAAAGCCAGCACCATTGCCGAGCGGGAAGCGCGCGGGCGCGCCGCCCGCGAGCATTCGAAACGCTCGAGCCATCGCGCGGTCGGCGAGTTGCACCGCGATCCGCTCGCGCTTCTGAAGCAGAGCAGCGCCGGCCGGATCGAAAATCTCGTGCCGCTGCGCTACGGGCGCATGGCCGCGTCGCCCTTCGCGTTCTTTCGCGGCAGCGCGATTCTGCAGGCGCACGACCTGAGCAAGGTGCCCGATACGAGCCTCAGCATGCCGATCTGCGGCGACGGCCATCTGATGAACTTCGGCGGGTTCGCGACGCCCGAGCGGCAACTGGTCTTCGATCTGAACGACTTCGACGAAGTCTCGGTCGGTCCCTTCGAATGGGACCTGAAACGCCTGACCGCGAGCTTCGTGGTGGCCGCGCGCCAGATGCGCCTGAGCCGCGGCACGGCGGAAAGCCTCGTGATGACGGCGGTCCGTTCGTACCGCGATCGCATGGCCCAGTATGCGCAGTGCGGCGCGCTCGAACTCTGGTACGACCGCGTCACCTTCGACCTGATGGCGGAAACCGCCTTGACGCCCGAGCGCCGGCGCGCGATACGGCGCGGCATGGAAAAAGCCGCGAGCCGCACGAACGAGAGCCTGCTCGAAAAAATGGCCTCGTTCGACGGCGAGCGCTGGAAGGTCCACGATGCGCCGCCCGCACTTTTTCACGTGCTCGGCGCGAATACGCTGTTCACGGCGGAAGACGCCGACACCTACCGCAAGGGCAACGTCGACAAAATGGTCGAGCACGTCTGGGCCGATTACCGCAAGACGATGTCGCACGACCGCCGCGAACTGCTCGATCACTTCACGATGCAGGACATCGTGTTCAAGGTGGTGGGCGTCGGCAGTGTCGGTACGCGCTGCCTCGCGGTGCTGCTCGTCGATCACAGGGACAAGCCCTTGTTTCTGCAATTGAAGGAAGCGCGGCCTTCGGTCATCGCGCAGTTCTACAAGGCGCCGGCCGTCAAACACGAGGGCGAGCGCGTCGTGTACGGGCAGCGCATGCTGCAGGCCGCGAGCGATATCTTCCTCGGCTGGGCGACGGGGCCGCTCGGCCGGCATTTCTATTTCCGCCAGTTGCGCGACATGAAGCTGTCCGCGAATATCGAACTGTTCGACAGCGATCTGCTCGATGGCTACGCGCGGCTGTGCGGCTGGATCATGGCGCGCGCGCATGCGAAAGCGAGCGGCCAGGCGATCGAGATCAGCTCGTATATCGGCCGCGGCGATCAGTTTGCCGAAGCGTTGACCGGTTATGCGACCGGCTACGCGGACCAGGTGGAGCGCGACTACGACGTGTTTCTCAAGGCGTGCCGCAGCGGCGAGCTTGACGCACGCACCGACGAGGATATGGCGGCGGATTTCCGCGTGTAGTGTGGGGGAAGGGTGCGTTCGGCGGCGGGTGTTCGGCGTTGGGCCTTCGGTGTTTGGCCTTCAACGTTCGACGTGAAAGGGCAGCGGGTGCGGCACGTTATGCCGCCTATCGCATGCGCCGCTTGGGTGGTGTTGCTTTAGCCGTCTTGATGGCACCGGACGCATCAATCGCATCACGCATCGGGGCATCACGCCCCGACGCGCGCTTCGCGCAGCGTCACGAAACGCAGATGCTTTTCGCGCGCCGCTTCGATCACGCTCGGCAGCACGGCGAGAATCAGCGGTTTGCCTTCGATCGTGAGCGCGGCATTGCCGTCGTGCAGCAGCAGGATGTCGCGCGCGGCGAGACCGTCGAGCAGGCGGCGCGCGACGACGTGCGGATTGCGCTCGCGCGTGTCGTAGCCGCGCCGCGTCCATGCGGCGAGGCGCAGGTCGAGCTTGCGCAGCACCGGTTCGAGAAAGATGTTGCGCAGGCCGGCGGGCGCGCGGAAGAACATCGGCCGCGCGCCGCTCACGTTTTCGAGCGTGCGCTGCGCGGCGGCGATTTCACGCGTGAGCGCGCCCGGCAGCGTCACCGAAAACGTATGTACGTGAACCTGCGAGTGATTTTCGAGCGCATGGCCGCGCGCGACGATGTCGCGTGCAATTCGCGGATGGCGCTCCACTTGCGCGCCGATGCAGAAGAACGTCGCGCGGACCCCGAACGCGTCGAGCAGATCGAGCACCTGCGGCGTGACGACGGGGTCGGGACCGTCGTCGATGGTCAAGGCAATCGCGTTCTGGTTGTGCGGGCTCGCGGGCAGGCGCGTCCAGTTCGGCCCGAGCAGCGCCGTGCGCGGCAGGAGTCCGGTGATCGTAAACATCGCATGGTTCACGAAGATCGCGGCGAGCCACCACGGCCACGCGGCCGGCGCGAGCAGCCAGCCGGCGAGCACCACGACGTGCCATGCGATCGTGCCGTTGAGCATCGCGGAATTGCCGGTACGCGGCCAGCGGCGCGGCGGCGCGGGCTCGGCGCCGTGCGACGGGTTGGGGCATTCATTCATCAAACATGCTTCCTGTGCGCCTTCGTCACGGTAAGGCTGTGAATCGTGCGCGTCGCGCAAGCGCGAACGATACCATTGTTGGCCGCGCCCGAATGCGTGTGAAGCGGTAATCGTGGCCGATGAAAGCGGGCTGAAAGTCGCATGCTTGCGTGCTGATTCGGGTAATACGGCGGGTGATGCGGCCGAGGGTGCGGCTGATGACGCCGCTCGCGATGCGGCGGTGCCGATGCGAGCGCGCAGCGGCAATTCGCCGTCACGCCCTGGGCGATTCATCGCGCTCATCCTTATTATCCTCACCCTCGATCCGGCACGGCGCGACGGCAATCGCACCACGGCAAGCCGCCGCATTTGCGATCGCCGATCCGCTGTTGTATGGTGCCGGGCGATAAGCGGCGCAGCGGACACCGGCCTTCGCCCGGCGAACCGGCCCCGGCAAGTCATGCGCCGCCACCCAACCCAGCACAACAGGAGATGCGCGATGTCGGACACGGAAAACGGAAAAGTGGCGCTGGTGACGGGCGCGGGCAGCGGCATCGGCCGCGCCTGTGCGCTCAGGCTGCTCGAGCACGGCTACAACGTCGTGCTGGCGGGGCGCCGTCAGGCTGCGCTCGACGCAGTCGCGCAGGAAGCGCAGTCGCTGCGCGGCGAGGCGCTCGCGGTGCCGTGCGACGTGACCGACGCCGACAGCGTCGCGCAGCTGTTCGACACGCTGCGCGCGCGCTTCGGCCGGCTCGACGTGCTGTTCAACAACGCGGGCCGCAACGGTTCGCCGGTCGATATCGACGAACTCGAGATCAGCGAATGGCGCTCGATCGTCGATACCAATCTGACCGGCGTGTTCCTCTGCACGCGCGCGGCATTCGGCCTGATGAAGACGCAAAACCCGCGCGGCGGCCGCATCATCAACAACGGTTCGATCTCGGCGCATGCGCCGCGGCCGAACAGCATCGGCTATACCGCGACGAAGCACGCCATCACCGGCCTGACCAAAGCCGTCTCGCTCGACGGCCGCAAGTACGACATCGTGTGCGGCCAGATCGACATCGGCAACGCGGGCACCGACATGGCCGCGCGGATGGCGCGCGGCGTGCCGCAGGCGAACGGCGAAATCGCGATCGAGCCGCTGATGGACGTGCAGCACGTCGCCGATGCGGTGCTGCATATGGCGAGCCTGCCGCTCTCGGCGAACGTGCAGTTCATGACGATCATGGCGAGCAAGATGCCGTTCGTCGGGCGAGGGTGAGGGTATCAGCGGCGGATAGGTGGCGGATAGGTGGCAGATGAGCGCGGACAGGCGGCGCGGAACCGGACGAAGCCGCGCCGCGCACAGGAGCGCGGCGCGCGCGATCAACTTATACTGAGCGCTTTCCGTCATCACGCGAAAGCCACGCGCCGTGCCCCGAGCCACCTCACGCGACGACGATCCGCCGCCGCAGCCGCCCGCGCAACCCGATCTCGAAGACTGTTGCCATAGCGGCTGCACGCAGTGTGTGTTCGATCTGTACGACGAGGCGCTCGAACGCTATGAGATCGCGTTGTCGGTGTGGCGCGAGCGCCAGGCGGACAGGCAGGACGCGCGGCTGGCTGCACGAAAGGAAGTGCGAACAGAAGCGCGTGAGGAGCCGCTAAAGGAAGCGAGAAAGAAGCCGCAAAAAAAGCCGGAGCGCGAGCCGCGACCGAATCCGCAAAGCGTGCCGCAAGCCGAATCACAAGCCGAACGGCAAGCCGGGCCCTCACGCTCGACAACCCCGCGCAGCAAACCGCGCCCGCGCCGCTGAAGCACGCACGATCTTCCACTGTCTCCGTCATGACCGAACTTCAGCTCACGCCGCCCGACCAGCAGACCGACTCGCACACGCTCGACGATCTGCATCGTTTCGTGCAGCGCCATCCGCGCCTTTTCGTGCTGACCGGCGCGGGCATCAGCACCGATTCCGGCATCCCCGGCTATCGCGACGACAACGGCGCATGGAAACGTTCGCCGCCGATCACGCTGCAGGAATTTCTCGGCACGCTCGCGATGCGTCAGCGCTACTGGGCGCGCAGCATGGTCGGCTGGCCGCTCGTCGCGCGGGCGCAGCCGAATGCCGCGCACGTCGCGCTCGCGCGGCTCGAAGCCGCGGGGCACGTGCCGACGCTCGTGACGCAGAACGTCGATGGTTTGCATCAGCGCGCGGGCAGCCGCGACGTGATCGAGCTGCATGGGGGCATCGACGGCGTGACCTGTCTCGACTGCGGCATGCAGCACGCGCGCGCCTCGATCCAGCAAACGCTCGAAGCGGACAACCCCGCGCTGCTCGACGTGACCGCCGAAGCCGCCGCCGATGGCGATGCTCACCTGGAGTGGCACGATCTCGGCGGCTTTCGCGTGCCGGCCTGTTCGAACTGCGGCGGCATGCTGAAACCATCGGTGGTGTTTTTCGGCGAGAACGTGCCGAAGACGCGTGTCGAAGCAGCCTCGCATGCGCTCGATGCGGCCGACGCGGTGCTCGTCGCCGGTTCGTCGCTGATGGTCTACTCCGGCTATCGCTTCTGCGTGTGGGCGCAGCGCCAGGGCAAGCCGATCGCGGCGATCAACCTGGGCCGCACGCGTGCCGATGCGCTGCTGTCGCTGAAGGTAGCCGCGCCGTGCGGCGACACGCTGGGCGCACTCGCCGCGCGGCTGGCGAGCGCGTGACGCATCCGGGTCCGTGCGCCGAACCACTCTCGCACTTTTCAGGAATGTCCATGCTGACGACGATCGACCAACTCGAAGCGCTCTACGGCCAGCCGGGCGAGCGCGCGCTGCGCAAGGAAATCGCGCACGTCAACGAAGACTATCGCGCGTTCATTGAGGCCGCGCCGTTCGCCGTGCTGGCGACGAGCGGCCCCGACGGCCTCGACTGCTCGCCGCGCGGCGACGCGCCGGGCTTCGTGCGGATCGTCGACGAGCGCACGCTCGCGTTGCCCGACCGGCCCGGCAACAATCGGCTCGACAGTTTGCGCAATATCATCGCGGACCCGCGGCTCGCGCTGCTGTTCGTCGTTCCGGGCATCGGCGAGAGCCTGCGCGTGAATGGCCGCGGGCGGATTTCGGCCGACGCGGCTTGGCTGGACAGTTTCGCTGTCGACGGTAAACGGCCGCGCACCGTGCTACTGATCGACGTCGACGCCGTGTACTTCCATTGCTCGAAGGCGATGGCGCGCTCGAACCTGTGGGATCCGGCGCGGCACCTCGAACGCGCGCAACTGCCGAGCGCGGGCGAGATCCTGCGGCGCATCATCGCCGCGAACGACGGCGAGCAGTTCGACGCCGCCGCTTACGACCGCGACCTGCCGGCCCGCGTGCGCGCGACGCTGTATTGATACTTGATACGAAGCCCGAAGCCCGAAGCCCGAAGCCCGAAGCCCGAAGCCTTAACCCGAACGAACCTCTCGCACGCCTCACCATGACAGACGCCCGGCAACACTCGCCATCCGCCGAACGCAACGGCGCACCGATCCTCGCCGTGCTGCGCGAGGCGCTGCCGGCCACCGGCCGCGTGCTCGAAATCGCGAGCGGCACCGGCGAGCATGCGGTTCTCTTCGCCGGCGCGCTGCCCGGACTCGACTGGCAGCCGAGCGATGCCGACCCCGAAGCGCGCGCGTCGATTGCCTCATGGAGCGCACATGCCGGGCTGCCGAACCTGCGCGCGCCGCTCGCGCTCGACGTCCATCGGCCGGACTGGGGCGTCGAGACGCTCGACGCGGTGGTTTGCATCAACATGATTCACATCGCGCCGTGGAGCGCGACGCAGGCGCTATTCGTGGGCGCGAGCCGCCGCCTCGCCGAGGGCGGCGTGCTGTATCTGTACGGTCCGTACAAACGCGGCGGCGCGCATACGGCGCCGAGCAACGAGGCGTTCGATCAGTGGCTGAAGAGCCGCAACCTCGAATGGGGCGTGCGCGACATGGCAGCGGTCGTGGCCCTGGGCGCCGCGCTGGGCCTCGCGTGCGACGAACCGATCGCGATGCCGGCGAACAACTTCAGCCTCGTGTTCAGGAAGCCGGCGGGGCGTGGCAAGGCGGACGCGGCGACCTGAACCCGCCGCCCGCGGCCCGCGTCCCGGTGCCTGCCGCCAAGCGGCCGGCGCGCATTTCTTTTATCCTTTCACCCTCGACGCCGCGCCCGGTGTTCCTGCCGCGCGGCGACACGACATTTTTTGGACTCTGGAGAATTCAACATGGGCAAACAGGCAATCGGCGTGGTAGGGCTGGCGGTCATGGGCCGCAATCTGGCGCTCAACATCGAAAGCCGCGGCCACGCGGTGTCGGTCTACAACCGTAGCCGCGAGAAAACCGACGAACTCATCGCCGAATATCCGGACCGCAAACTGGTGCCGGCTTTCACGCTGGAAGAGTTCGTCGACTCGCTCGAAAAGCCGCGCCGCATTCTGCTGATGGTCAAGGCCGGCGAGCCGACCGACGCGACCATCGCGCAACTCAAGCCGCTGCTTGACCAGGGCGACATCCTGATCGACGGCGGCAATACGCATTTCACCGACACGATCCGCCGCAACCAGGAACTCGCGAAGGCGGGCCTGCACTTCATCGGTACCGGCGTGTCGGGCGGCGAGGAAGGCGCGCTGAAAGGTCCGTCGATCATGCCGGGCGGGCAGCGCGACGCCTACGACCTGGTCGCGCCGATCCTCACCGAAATCGCCGCGAAGGCGCCGGACGGCGAGCCGTGCGTCGCCTACATGGGTCCCGACGGCGCGGGCCACTTCGTGAAGATGGTGCACAACGGCATCGAATACGGCGACATGCAGCTGATCGCCGAGAGCTATGCGGTGTTGAAGCAGGTGGTCGGCCTGTCGAACGAGGAACTCGGCAAGGTCTACACCGAGTGGAACCAGGGCGAGCTCGACAGCTACCTGATCGAGATCACCTCGAAGATCTTCGGCAAGAAGGACGACGAAACCGGCAAGGACCTCGTCGACGTGATTCTCGACCGTGCCGCGCAGAAGGGCACCGGCAAGTGGACCAGCCAGAATGCGCTCGACCTCGGCGCGCCGCTGCCGCTCATCACCGAGGCGGTGTTCGCACGCGTGCTGTCGTCGCTGAAGACGCAGCGCGTGGCCGCGAGCAAGGTGCTCGAAGGGCCGGCCGCGAAGCCGCTCGACGCCGCGAAGGAGACGTTCGTCGAATCGGTGCGCCGCGCGCTCTATTTCAGCAAGGTGATTTCGTACGCGCAGGGCTTTGCGCAATTGCGCGCGGCCTCGGAAGAGTACAAGTGGGACCTCGACTACGGCGAAATCGCGAAGATTTTCCGCGCCGGCTGCATCATCCGCGCGCGCTTCCTGCAGAAGATCACCGACGCCTATGCGAACGACAAGGCGCTCGCAAACCTGCTGCTCGACCCGTACTTCCGCGACATCGCGAAGCACTACCAGGCGGCGCTGCGCGAAGTCGTGGTGGCCGCGGTCAACGCGGGCGTGCCGGTGCCGGCGTTCGCCTCGGCAATCGCGTATTTCGACGCCTACCGCTCCGAGCGTCTGCCCGCGAACCTCGTGCAGGCGCAGCGCGATTTCTTCGGCGCGCATACGTTCGAGCGCGTCGACAAGCCGGGCAGCTTCCACGCACAGTGGGCCTGAGCGTTTCCCCGGGCGTTTGAATGATGGCCCGGCGTGCGCCTTACCGAAGGCACCGCCGGGCTTTTTTTGTTTGAATGCGTGGGTGGCTGACAAAATTATTACTAAAAACTATCGGCACATTAGGTTCTCGGCCGGCAATTTGTGCGGATTGTTGCAAAAGTCGAAATGGAGTTTCCTTGTTTTAAGGGTTTACCCTAGATCGTGACCCTCCTAAACTTGCTTCCAAGCGCTGAGGGAGAAACAGAAAACCCCCGAAGCGCATCACAAACAAGTCATTTGGAGGTTAATCATGAAGACCCTGATTTCCGCAGTTGCTATCGCCGCCGCCCTCGTTGCTCCGGTTGCTTCGTTTGCTCAAGCCAGCCAGCCGGTGACCCGCGCTCAGGTTCGCGCTGAACTGGTGCAACTCGAAAAGGCCGGCTACAGCCCGGTCGGCGACTACGCGAACTATCCGGAGAACATCCAGGCTGCGCAAGCGCGCGTCGCGGCGCAAAACGGTACGGCCGTCGTGGCCAGCACCGCGAACACGAGCGGCTACGGCGCCCCGGCTGCCGGTACCTCGCAAGCCGGACACGCAGTGACCCCGTTCCAGGTCGACCGTAACTCGGTGTACTTCGGCAACTAATTTGCCAGCCAGGCGCCGCTACGGGTTGCACTGAAGTTTGAAGTAGAGGTTGCAGCAGAAGTTTGCGGTAGAAGTAGAAGTAACGAAGCAGACGCCGTCTCGCGAAACAGTGCGAAGGCGGCGGGCAAGAAAAAACGCCATCCGGCTGGTTCGGGTGGCGTTTTGTCGTTTACGGCACATTCGCCATGCGATCCGTATCAATGCAGCGTGCGATGCCGCCGGCCGATTTCGTCGAAGAGCGCGCGGCTCGGTTCCAGCGCCAGAAGCCAGGATTCGTCGTAGCCGCTCAGATTGTCGAGCGCTTCGCGCAGTCGCTCGACTGCCAGCGCGGGAATCTCGACGCTCGCCTCGATGCCGCTCGACAGCCCCGCGATGCTCGCCAGCTGCACGAGCGCATCGGCGGCTTCGGCCACGTCGGCGGCGAAGACGAGATGCGTGTTCAGCAATTCGACGAGGCCAGGGGACGCCGCGATATCGTCGACGTTGAGTTGCACGGCCAGAAAGGTGGCTTTGTTCATCCTCGATTCCTCCCAGAAACCAGACGTTGTCGCATTGTCGCGAGGCGTGCTGCGCGCGGCTTGACTGAGTATAGGCGACGCCCTGGCGGTCTCGCCAATCGGACGAATCGGCCGGCGTGCCTTGCTGAAGAAGGCTCGCGGGCCATCAGACCTATAATAGGGCCAGCCGCGCGAGCGTTGTCGCCAGAGGCTCAGGTCCACGAGCCGCGGTTTTTTCGCGCTTTCCAACTGCTCGTCGACGCTGAAGAGCATCCGATCCGTAGCGGGAGCTTTACCGCGGCGCGTCACCGTGGCGCGCATCGGCGCGCCGGCAACGGCGGAACATGGCGGACCGCGAACGGCGGCGGCACGGCACATGCTCGGGCGTCGATTGAATCCGATTGAGAACAAGTCGAGGAAAATCACATGACAGGACAATGGCAACTGACGGGGGTTCGTCTGCTGACGGCGGCGGCGCTTGGCGCGATGGTCGCAGGCTGTACGACGATGCCGTGGGACAGCACGCCGTTCTATAGCAGCACGCCGCCCAATGCGACGAGCCTCTCCACGGTCCCGGTGCCCGCCGGCTTCTATCGCGTCAACCCGGGCGACACGCTCGCCGGCATCGCCTCGGCCTATGGCCACAGGCTACAGGATGTCGCGGCGTGGAACGGTCTCGTGGTCAATGCGCAGGTCGTGCCGGGGCAGGTGCTGCGCGTGTCTCCGCCGATGGCGTCCGGCAGCGTGGTGACGCCGCCTGTTGCCGTGACGCCGGCGGCGCCGGGCGCGCTGCCCACCGCGCCGGGCATGTCGGCCGCGCCGCAGCAGGGCGTGCTGCAATGGCCGTTGCGCGGGCCGATTCTCAAGACGTTCTCGGCGGGCAAGTCCAACGGCATCGTGATCGGCGGGCGTCCCGGCGATCCGGTCAAGGCCGCCGCGACCGGCCGGGTGGTCTACGCCGGCACCGGCATCGAGGCGTATGGCCCGCTCATCATCATCAAGCACGACGATTCGTTGATTACCGCGTACGGCCAGAACAGCCAGCTGTTCGTCAAGGAAGGCGACGCGGTCGCGCAAGGGCAGACGATCGGCCAGGTCGGTGTCGATAGCCGCGGCGTCGCGTCGATCCAGTTCGAGGTGCGCCAGAACGGCCAGCCGGTCGATCCGCTCGCGTGGTTGCCGAAGTAGGGCGGCATCGCAGGCCGCATTCAATGGACGCACAGGGACACACTATGATCGATTTGCGCAGCGATACCGTCACCCGTCCGACTCCGCCGATGCTCGCGGCGATGTCGGCGGCCGAAGTCGGCGACGACGTCTGGGGCGACGACCCCACCGTGCTGCGTCTGCAGGCGACGCTTGCCGAGCGCGCCGGCAAGGAAGCGGGCCTGTTCTTCCCGAGCGGCACGCAAAGCAACCTCGCCGCGTTGATGGCGCACTGCGGCCGCGGCGACGAATACCTCGTTGGCCAGCAGGCGCACACCTACCAATACGAAGGCGGCGGCGCGGCGGTGCTCGGCAGCATCCAGCCGCAGCCGCTCGACAATGCCGCCGACGGCTCGATCCCGCTCGAGCGGATCGCCGCCGCGATCAAGCCGATCGACGATCACTTCGCGCGCACGCGCCTGCTCGCGCTGGAGAACACGATCGGCGGCAAGGTGCTGCCGGCCGGCTACGTGACCGAGGCGACGCAGCTCGCGCGCCGGCACGGTCTGTCGACGCACCTCGACGGCGCGCGCGTATGCAACGCGGCGGTCGCGTCGGGCAAGCCGCTCGCGGCGCTGTGCGAGCCGTTCGATTCCGTGTCGATCTGCTTTTCGAAGGGGCTCGGCGCGCCGGTCGGCTCGATGCTGGTCGGCAGCCGCGCGCTGATCGATCTCGCGCACCGCTGGCGCAAGGTGCTCGGCGGCGGCATGCGCCAGTCGGGCGTGCTCGCGGCGGCCTGCCTGTACGCGCTCGAACACAACGTCGAGCGTCTCGCCGACGACCACGCCAACGCCGCGCATCTGGCCGCAGGGCTGGAAGCGATCGAACAGGTAACGCTGCAGTCGGTCGCGACGAACATGGTGTTCGCGCAGTTCCCGCAAGCGCATTGCGCGCCGCTCGAAGCGTGGCTCAAGGCGCGCGGCATCCTCACGCAGATGCTGTACGCGTCGCGCTTCGTCACGCACCGGGATGTGTCGCGCGCCGATATCGATACGTTTATCGCCGCGGTGAAGGGGTATTTCGCGGCGCGCTGATCGGCGCGCGGCTTCAAGCCCGCGCCGCCCACGGCCTTACTTCGCTTTCGCCGCCGCCTGCGCCTGCGTGCCCGCGCGATGCGATGGCGCAAGCAGCCGCAAGCCGCTTGCGAGACTCGCCGCGCCGGCAAAGAACGCGCCGGTGGCGAGCGCGAGCGTCGGCCCGTGCTGCCGTCCCGAAATTCCGAAACACAGCGCGACCAATGCCGCACCGGTGGCCTGCCCGAGCAGCCGCGCCGTCGCGACGATGCCGCTCGCGCCGCCGCTGCGCTCCGGCGGCGCGCTTGCCATCAGCGCCTTCAGATTCGGAGACTGGAAGAAGCCGAAGCCCGCGCCGCAAATCGCCATGCGGATGCCGATGTCGAGTATGTGCGGATGCGCGGGCAGGAGCGCGAGCGACGCCATTCCCGCCGACAGCACCGCAAGCCCGATCGCGCCGAGCAGCCCCGGCGGATAGTGGTCCGACAGGCCGCCCGCGAGCGGCGCGGCGAGCGCGACCACCACGGGCCATGGCGTCATCAGAAAGCCGGTTTCGACCTGGCTGCGCAGCAGCACGTCTTCGAAATAGAACGGCAGCGACACGAACGCGAGCCCTTGCGCCGCGAACGAGCACACCGCCGTGACCGCCGACAGCGCGAACACCGGTCGTCTGAACAGATCGACGGGCAGCATCGGCGCGGGATGACCCGCTTCGCGGCGAATCAGCAGCAGCCCGAACACGACGGCGAGCGCCGCCGCACTGAGCACGATCTGCAGCGAGGCGCGCTGCGCCGCCTCGCCGAGCGCGAAGATCAGCGCGGCGAACGTGACGACGTTGAGCAGCGCCGCGACCGGATCGAGCTGATGTCGGCCCTGCGCGGTATGCGGCAGCGCCGGTAGTGCAAAGCTCAGCGCGAGCACGCCGAGCGGCACGTTGACCGCGAACAGCCACGGCCACGTCGCCACGGAGAGGATCAGCGAGGCCACCGTCGGCCCGACCGCGAACGACACGCCGACGATCAGCGCATTGGTGCCGAGGCCGCGCCCGAGCCGGTGCGGCGGGTACAGATAGCGGATCAGCGCGGTGTTCACGCTCATGATCGCGCTCGCGCCGAGGCCCTGCACGATGCGCGCGGCGGCGAGCAGCGGCAGGGTCGGCGCCATCGCGCAGCCGAGCGAACTGAGCGTGAACAGCGCAATGCCGCTGATATAAATGCGCCGGTGTCCGACGATGTCGCCGAGCGCGGCGAGCGGCAGCAGCGTCGCGACCATCGCGAGCTGATAGGCGTTGATGATCCATACCGATGCCGCGGGCGCCGCGTGCAGATCGGCGGCGATCGCGGGCAAGGCGGTGTTGGCGATGGCGGTGTCGATCGTGGCGAGCGCGACGGCGAGCATGATCGCGGCCATCGCGCGGCGGTTGGCGGCGGACATCGGGCCGTCCGCCGGAAAGGTGGGCGCGGCGGCGCTGATGGGGTTGCTGAGCTTATCGGACAAGGCGCGGCTCGTCGGGTTATGCATGCCGATGCGGCGGCCGGTCGGACGACGCGGCACGGGCGGCGGGGTTGCGTGGGAATGAGGCGCGCGCGGTCCGGTTCGTCGCTGTGGCGAGGCGGTTGGCGCGGCGCAATGTCGCGATTGTTGCAGAGACGTGGAAATCGTGCAGGGACGCGGGCAGGAAGAAGGGGGAAGAGGGGTGACGATTGGCTGAGGGTCATCCATCGTCTTTATTTTAAACGCAACTAACGGTCAATCTGCTGCGGTATCTTCACATTGACGATACCTTCGCGTTGGCTTAGTCCAGTTGTATCTCGCGATCCATCCGTTTCGCATGCAAACCCGCCGATTCGACCATGCATCGAGCCGATCTGCCGATTCCGCCGGTTCGCATCCATTCACGCCGACATGCATTTACGCCGATGCATCGAGGCGTCACGCTCTGGTCACGTACCGAAAAAATAATCGAAGCGGATGGCTCGGGAAGACCTGAGGCTTTCGCCGCGCGCGCCAGGCACGGCACGTGCGGCAGAGCCCACTCGCGCGAGCCGGTGTGCGCGAGCCGTAAAATGTCCTACTCTGTTTTCTTAATCCGCCTGACAGGCACGCGCCTCCCGTCCGTCGACCGTGCGGTTCGCGTATGCCATGTCGACTTTCCCGGAGGCTTCGATGACAGCCGTCGATCTGGAATTCGACCAGCTCAACAGTACCGTCGACGCGCTACGGCGCTCAATTTCCAATCGCATGATGTACGGCGTCGGCAAGGATGCCGTCACCGCGCACCCCCATGACTGGCTGCATGCAGCCGCACTGGCCGTGCGCGACCGGCTCGTCGCGCGCTGGATGAAAACCACGCGCCTGCAATACGAGCAGGACGTGAAGCGGGTCTACTACCTGTCGATGGAGTTTCTGATCGGTAGAACCTTTACCAACGCGCTGCTCGCGCTCGGCATTCACGACCCGATGAAGGAGGCGCTCGCGAGCCTCGGCGTCGACATGGAGATGCTGACCGGGATCGAACCCGACGCGGCGCTCGGCAACGGCGGTCTCGGCCGGCTGGCCGCGTGCTTTCTCGATTCGATGGCGACGCTCGGCATTCCGGGCTTCGGCTACGGCATTCGCTACGAGTACGGCATGTTCCGCCAGCAGATCGTCAACGGCGAGCAGGTCGAGGCGCCCGATTACTGGCTGCGCGCCGGCAACCCGTGGGAATTTCCGCGTCCCGAGATCAAGTACATGGTGCATTTCGGCGGCCGTACCGTGCAGCACGGCGACCGGGTCGAGTGGATCGACACCGAGCACGTGAACGCGACCGCCTACGACACCGTGATTCCCGGCTACGCGACCGACGCGACCAACACGCTGCGACTGTGGTCCGCGCGCGCGACCGAGGAACTGGACCTCGATGCGTTCAATCGCGGCGACTATCGCAACGCGGTCGACACGAAGAACATGTCGGAGAACGTTTCGCGGCTGCTCTATCCGGACGACTCGACGCAGGCTGGCCGCGAATTGCGGCTGCGCCAGGAGTACTTTTTCGTCTCGGCGACGATGCAGGACCTGATCCGCCGCTATCAGCGCACCCACAGCACGTTCGGGCGCTTCTCCGAGAAAGTCGCGGTGCATCTGAACGACACGCACCCGGTGCTGGCGATTCCCGAGCTGATGCGTCTGCTCGTCGACGTGCATCATCTGCCGTGGGACAAGGCGTGGCAACACGTCACGCGAATCTTCTCGTACACGAATCACACGCTGATGCCCGAGGCGCTCGAAACCTGGGATGTCGAAATGTTGGCGCGGCTATTGCCGCGGCACCTCGAAATCATCTTCGAGATCAACGCGCAGTTCTTGAAGCACGTCAGCGAGCAGTCGGGCCACGATGGCGACATGATCCGCCGCATTTCGCTCGTCGACGAATACGGGCAGCGGCGCGTGCGCATGGCATATCTGGCGATCGTCGCGAGTCACAAGGTGAACGGCGTCTCGAAGCTGCATTCGCAACTGATGACGCGCAATATCTTTGCCGATTTCGCGCGCGTCTATCCGGACCGCTTCACGAACGTGACCAACGGCATCACGCCGCGCCGCTGGCTCGCGCAGGCGAGCCCGTCGATGGCCTCGCTGATCGACGCGCGCATCGGCACGCACTGGCGCAGCAATCTGTTCGAACTCGAACAGCTGCGCAATCTGCGCAAGGACGAGGAATTCATCGAGGCTTTCCGCGAGGCGAAGCGGCAGAACAAATTGCGGCTCGTGCAGCGGCTCGCGCATCACACGAAGCTGGCGTTCGATCCCGATGCGCTGTTCGATCTGCAGGTCAAGCGCATTCACGAATACAAACGGCAGTTGCTGAACGTGCTGCACGTGATCGTGCGCTACAACCGGATTCGCGAGAATCCCGAACGCGACTGGGTGCCGCGCGTCGTGCTGTTCGCGGGCAAGGCCGCGTCCGCCTACCGGATGGCGAAGACGATCATCAAGCTGATCGGCGACGTGAGCCAGAAGGTCAATCACGATCCGCTGATCGGCGATCGGCTGAAGGTCGTGTTCGTGCCGAACTACGGCGTGAGCGTGGCCGAGCTGATTATTCCGGCGGCCGATCTGTCGGAGCAGATTTCGACGGCCGGCACCGAGGCGTCGGGCACCGGCAACATGAAGCTCTCGCTCAACGGCGCGCTGACGATCGGCACGATGGACGGCGCGAACATCGAGATCTGCGACGCGGTGGGCCGCGAGAACATCTTCATCTTCGGCCATACCGCGGACGAGGTGGACCATCTGCGCGCAAGCGGCTACCGCCCCCGGCAGATTTACGAGGAGAACGAAGAACTGCGCATCGCGCTCGATCAGATTCGTTCGGGCTTCTTCTCGCCGGACGATCCGTTGCGCTTCTCCGAGATTTTCCACACGCTCGTCGATTGGGGCGATCACTACATGGTGCTGGCCGATTTCGCCGCGTTCGCGAAGGCGCAGGACGAAGTGGATGCGCGTTTTCTCGACCGGCACGCATGGGCCGAAAGCGCGATCGAGAACATTGCGGGAATGGGGCAGTTCTCGTCGGACCGCACGATTGGCGAATACGCACGCAATATCTGGCGCGTGAATCCGCTCGATATCGAGTGAGCGGCGGCGTGGTGCCGTAGCCGCCGGGTTCGGGGTGAGGATTCGCTAAACGTGTTCGATGAGCGTGTTCAATCGGCACGTTCAATCTCGGGTTCGCCAAGCGAATGAAAAGCCGTGCCGGCTCGGGGAGCCGCGCACGGCTTTTCTTACTGCCGGTCGCGCATTGACCACTGACGTTACGCTCATGTCAACGCAGGCAGACCCGGCTTTACGCCTGTGCCGCGCTCGCGGCCGTCGATTTTGCCTGTTGCACGGCCACATTCACGCGCTCGACGAATTCGCGGTCGGTGCTCATCAGTGCCTCGCGCTCGCCATTGGCCGTTTGCACGATGAGCCGATGCGTGACGTCCTGGGTCGCCCAGGTGAGCCAGCCGACCACCGCGAGCATGATCCCGCACACGAGGCCCGCCGCCGAGTGCAGGATGGCGCCGGCAATCGCGCCGATCACGCCGACGATCGAGATCGCGAGCGGCACGACCCTGTTCTTGCGTACGGTGACGACCTGCACGCCGACGATGTCGCGCAGCGGAAAGACCTGGCCGGCTGACGAGAGCGCATTGCGCGTCACGGACACGCCGCGATCGTTGAAAGGGGTTTCCATCGATTGAGAGCAAGGGTGGTGAAGGGCGCAGCGTAGCAGACTTCGACGCCCGGCAGTGACGCGATGTCATGTGCGGATGGCATCGGGCCAGGGAAAATCATACTTTGCGCGGACGGATTGACTAAGATGGCAGTTGATCGCGCTCCGGCCGGGAGGCTACTCATGACTATCGGCGTATACGCAACGCTGGTCGCGACGTCGCTCGTGCTGCTGCTCGGAGAAAAGCTCATTCAGTGGATCGGCGTGCTGCGTACCTATTCGATTCCGGCGCCGGTGGCGGGCGGGCTCGTCGTTGCCGTATGCGTGCTGTTGATCCGCGTCGCGACGCACGTCGAGGTCCGGTTCGACTCCACGTTGCAGGCGCCGCTCATGCTCGCGTTCTTTTCGACGATCGGCCTCAATGCGCACATCTCGAACCTCAAGGCGGGCGGTCCGGTACTGATCCGCTTTCTCGCGCTCGTGAGCGGGCTGTTGATCCTGCAGAACGTCATCGGGATTCTGCTGGCGTTCGCACTCGGCGTCGATCCGCTGTACGGCATTCTCGGCGGCTCGGTCACGATGTCGGGCGGCCACGGTACGGGCGCGGCGTGGAGTCAGGTCTTCAGCGAACATCATGGGCTGCAGTCGGCGACCGAAATCGCCATCGGCTGCGCGACGTTCGGGCTCGTGATGGGCGGTGTGCTCGGAGGTCCGATCGCGCGTCTGCTGATGCGCAAGATCGGTGGTGCCGATATGCGGCACATCGAGAATCACGATGACGACACGCTGGTTTTCGAAGCGCCGAAAGCCGAGCAGCCGACCACGCCCGCGGCGCTCATCACGACTCTCACGCTGATTTCCCTCTGCCTCGCGGGCGGCGAAGCGTTGGGCGACTGGCTCGCGGGAACCGTATTCGAATTGCCGACCTTTGTGTGCGTGCTGTTTGTCGGCGTGATCCTCAACAACGTGCTTTCGCTCGTGCGCGTGCGGCTCGACCAGCATGCGGTCGCGCTCGTCGGCAATGTGAGCCTTGCGCTCTTTCTCGCGATGGCGTTGATGCGGCTCGACCTGTGGGAGCTGGCCGCGCTCGCGGTGCCGGTCATCACGATTCTCGCGGCACAGACGCTGCTTATGGCTCTCTATGCGGTATTCGTGACGTTCCCGCTGATGGGCCGCAGCTATGACGCGGTCGTGCTGAGCGCGGCGCATTGCGGACTCGGGCTCGGCGCGACGCCGACCGCCATCGCGAACATGCAGGCCATCACGAACCGGTTCGGCCATTCTCATATCGCGTTCCTCGTCGTCCCGATGACGGGCGCGTTTTTCATGGACATCGTCAATGCCATCGTCATCAAGCTGTTTCTCGCGTTGCCGTTCTTTCATTGAGGCGGGCTGAGGTAATTTGATGGGGCGCCCGCGAAGCGCGATCATGCGATGCTCGATGAAAGAGCAATGCCGCCGGCTTTAGCGGCAAGCGAGGAATACGATGACTGGTTTCGCGAGGCAAGGATCAGGAGAGTCATGAACGATCAACAGGAAGTCGCGCCCGATAGCACGGCCGCGCGTGTCGCGCTGTGGCGCGCATTGCATGTGCATGCCGACGCGGTGCCGCACGTGCTCGAAGACGAGGTCGGCCTGCAACTGCTGGCACCGGATGCAAGCTGGCGTAATCGCGGGGACATGGACCCGCAATTCACGCGGCCGTTTCGCGCGTCGATCGTCGCGCGCGCGCGTTTTATCGAAGATCTGGTCATCGAGCAGATAGGGCTCGGCGTCGGTCAGTATGTGATTCTCGGTGCCGGTCTCGATAGCTTTGCCCAGCGCAGGCCGGAGGTGGCGTCGCGGCTTACGGTGTTCGAGGTCGATCCGCCCGGACCGCAAGCGTGGAAGCGGCAGCGTCTGATCGAACTGGGTTTCGGCGTGCCCGACTGGCTGCGTTTCGTTTCCGTCGATTTCGAAGCGGGCGAGAGCTGGCGGCAACGGCTCGTTGCCGCGGGGTTCGACGAGAGCAAGCCGGCTGTCGTCGTCTCGACCGGCGTCAGCATGTATCTGACGAAGGAGGCGAATGCGGCCACGCTGCGCGAAGTGGCGGCGCTCGCGCGTGGGTCGACGTTTGCGATGACGTTTCTGCTGCCGCTCGAGATGGCGAGTCCCGACGTACGCCCCGGACTCGACATGGCGGAGAAGGGGGCGCGTGCAAGCGGTACGCCTTTCATCAGCTTCTTCACACCGCAACAGATGCAGGCGATGGCGCTCGAAGCTGGATTTGGCGAGGCGCGGCATGTGTCGGCGGTTGATCTGACGCAGCGTTATTTCGCGGGCAGGACGGATGGGCTGCGGCCGCCCGAGAATGCGGAGGAGTTGCTGGTGGCGCGTACGTAGTCGTCGTTAAAGGGACGGTATGCCGCCGAATCTGCGAGCCTCTTCTCCGCACGGCTATAATCGCGCACGAATATGGCCAGGAAATTGAATCGTGAAAAAGATCGCCGCCCTTGCACTCGTTGCGTTTGCCCTCGCTGCCTGCTCGTCGGAAGAAAAGCAGGTCAAGCGCGCCCAGCAGGACATCCTTCATAGCGAACCGAACCTCGCTGCGGCGCAACGCAACGCGGTTGTCGATTGCTCGCCGGACAATTGCGATGTTGCATGGGCGCTGACGAAGCGCTATATCGAGCAGCATTCCGATACCCACATCACGCGTGCCGATGCAATCGCAATCGATACCGACGTGCCGGACGATTCGGGCAAGGTCGCCTTCTCGGCGACTCGCGCCGCAAAGAGCAGCGGCGGCGCGACGCTCTCGCTCTTCGCTCAGTGCCGGGACATGTATGGTCAGGATAGCGAGAAAGGCTCTGACTATGACGAATGCGCCGATAAGATCCTGAAGACCCAGAACGGCTATGTGGCGTTTCTCAGGGCGCACGCCAACGGGCAGTGATGTTCTGTTGAACCGGGGTGGTACTTATCGGCGTTCTCGCCGAACGTGCTTCTTTGCACTCTGCGGTGTTATCGCGCCTCGCGCCTCCAGGCAGACGCAGCGAATGATGCCTGTCGCGAATCGTGGTTTTCTGATCCCCGCTTCATGGATTGACAAAGCTTGACAGACTATTTCGCATCTCGCGGATAGAGTGCCTGCGTTCGCCGCCTGGCACGGAGTGCGTGCCAGGCGCCAATCAATCCAGATGTTTTCACGGGGACGTTCATCCATGCGACGAGAAGTGACCATCCAGCGCGGGCTGCTCGATGCAAAGGCACTTACGCGCCGGTCCGATGATGTGGACAACCAACCACCTTATCGCAAGCGCTGGCTCATGTTGCTGGCACTCGGCGCGATTCCGCTGTCATTGCTGTTCGTGTGGGGCTTCCTTCATCTGATTCTCATCCTGGTATTTCCGTAGCCGGTCATTGCTGACTCGGCTGTCGCGAATACTTCACCGTCTTTACCGCGATCCCTTCCGTTCACGTTTGTTGACGTATTGCGTTGCGATGCTCCCTATCATTCATGGATGAATCGATGGGGACAGGCTCGATCATCGTGCACACGCGCTATGCCGTTTGCATATGATTGCAGCCACCCCATCGAATACACCTCTCGCCCCCCCGAATGGGGGGCTATGTTGCCGCCTGGCACAGTCTATCTTGATTTCCCGCAGTTCACAAAACGAGGCGAACGACGGCGCCTGTTGGGGGCATCAATCCTTCCATGCGCCACACAATCGTTCAGGATGAGAGTTTCGCGCCAGTCTGACCTCGCAATTCGCGGCATTGCGGTCCGGTTCGTGTCGTCCATTCGTTCCGTTTTCCGTGGTGCCGGATTTGCTGTCCGGTTGGCCCGAAAGAGCGAGGTGATATATGAATATCCTGTTGGTGGAAGACGATCCTGCGCAAGCCGTGGCTGTCGAAAAGACCATGCAGCAGTCGAGGCACACAATAAGCAAAGCCAACTCAGGCGAGAGTGCCATACGTTATCTCATGACCCATGAAGTCGATCTCGTGGTGCTCGACTGGCAATTGGCCGGTGTAGCCGGGTTCGAGGTACTGCACTGGATACGCGACAATCTGGGGCGGGAGCCGGCGGTCCTGTTCCTCACAAGCAGGGTTCTTGAAGTCGACATCTTGCGTGCGCTCGATGCCGGAGCCGACGAGTACATCGTCAAGCCGTTCCGCGCGATCGAACTTGTTGCACGAGTCGGTGCATTGCTGCGCCGCACGAACCCCAATGAAAAGACTGAAAGTGTGATCTCGGTCGGGCCCTATGTTTTCGATCCGGCCCGCCGCAGCGTCACGCTGCATGGCAATGCGATAGAACTGACCGCGAAGGAATTCGACGTTGCGTCATTTATCTTCGCCAATGCCGGACGAGCGGTATCGAGAGACCTGCTGGTGAAACTCGCATGGGGACGTGAACTGGAGGCCACGTCCCGAACGGTCGATACCCATATCTACCGGCTGCGCCGCAAGCTGGCCCTGCATCCCCGCAACGGTGTGCGTTTGAGTACCGTCTATACGCACGGATACCGGCTCGACGAGGTGGCGGTGACCGACACGGTTGAGGCAGCCGACGCGCCTGCCCCGGCACCGGAAGCAACGGCGTGTGCGGCGA
Organism: Paraburkholderia sp. Ac-20336; assembly: GCF_017105025.1. Classification (NCBI taxonomy): domain Bacteria; kingdom Pseudomonadati; phylum Pseudomonadota; class Betaproteobacteria; order Burkholderiales; family Burkholderiaceae; genus Paraburkholderia; species Paraburkholderia sp. Ac-20336. The sequence goes on from NZ_JAAGPS010000052.1 coordinate 24,894, forward strand.
ACGCATGAGCGAAGCACAGGTAGCCGCGCGATCCGCGATGTTTGCCGAACGTGATGGTGACGTTTGCGCGAACTCTGGACGCGCGGCTGCCGGCCGATGATTCTCTGCGGGACTCCCGACTTTCTCCTGTTTCAGTATTTGCGAAGGCGGACGTTGCTTCCCAAGGGCAACCGTCCGCATTCGCGGCTCTTATCCCAGACTTTGAGTTCATGTGCATGCCAAAGCAATACGCCGCTGTATTCGAAATACGCTCGATGAGAGGCAATTCAATCCGGTGCAATACCTATGAGCCACGAATGCCGGTGCTCGATGAAAAGTGGCGAGTAGCAGAAGGTCTTTAGTCGCGATCCGGGCTGTCGAGAAATCGGTTGCTCATACGTGATTCCCTCGCTCCAATTTCCCCGTTTCGTTCAGGTTCCGACGTCATTGGCGTGTGTGCGGAGGCGTCGTCATTCCGTGCATGGATATTGCACGTGCAGTACCGCACGACCAATGTCAGCGGCCATTCGAATAGTTGGCGAACCTGAGCAAACGTGCCTGTTCGTAGCGAACAGAGTCATGGCAATCCGCGTTGAACATCGGATAGGTTCAACATATACATCAAAATATCTCGTTGAGATAATGGCAACCTCCTGCAAGCGGCAATTCAGGGAGAGGAACGATCATGGAAGCATCTTCGGGCAGTACCGGTCGCGAGTGGAGCGTGTCGCTGATCCAGACCAAGATGATGGCGCCACGCCTGCCGCCCGGCTGCGTGCAACGGCTCGCCTTGCTCGGCCGGATCGATACGCGCCGGCCGAACAGCATCGTTGTCGTGACCGCGCCCGCCGGTTTCGGCAAGACGACGCTGCTGGCGGGCTGGAGCGAGGCGCTGTCGGGCAGCAAGCATCCGGTTGCGTGGCTCAGCGTCGACGGAGAGGACGACGACCCGCAGCAGTTCGGCGCGTATCTCGTCGCGGCGTTTTCGCGTGCGTCGGAAGACATCGCGTCGCAAGCGCAGCAACTCCTGAACAACGACGCGCTGACCCCTATCAGAACCGTTCTTTCCGTGCTGTTGAATGGAATCGCCGCGTGCGGCCGGAACGTTTTTCTCGTTCTCGACGACGTCGATCGCCTCACCGCAAAACCGGTTCTCGACGTGGTCTCGCGCCTGCTGCGCTATGCGCCCGATAACATGCACGTCCTGCTCGGCGCGCGGGGCGAACCCGGGTTGATGCTCGCACAGCTTCGCTCGCCGGACAAACTGATGCGCGTCAATGCCGACGATCTGCGCTTTTCCATCGACGATGCACAAGCGTTCTTCCATCGCGCGGGTACCGTGCCGCTCGATCGGGACAGCGTAGAACTGCTGAACGAGGCGACCGAAGGATGGGTCGCGGGTTTGCAGCTTGCTTCGCTCGCCTTGAGTCAGGTGGGCGATGCGACCAAGCTTGCGCGCAATCTCGCGGGGCCGAGTTCGGGAATCGACCGCTATCTGAACGATACGGTGCTCGCGCATTTGCCGCCGCCGATGCTGAAGTTTCTGCTCTGCACGTCGATTCTCGAACGGCTCGGGCCTGGCGTGTGCGATGCGATCATGGACGAGGCCGGCGAAAGCGGAGAGAAGCTCGACTGGCTCGAACGGCACAACGTATTCATTCGACCACTCGACGAAAAGCGGGACTGGTATCGCTATCACGCACTGCTGTCCGATGCGCTGCGGCAGCGTCTCATGCGCCAGATGCCGCAGGAGGTGCCCGTGCTGCATCTTCGCGCATGCCAATGGTTTGCACGCGAGCGCTTGTGGCCCGAAGCGGTCCGGCATGCTCTTGCCGCCGGCGATCTCGATCTCGCGGCTCAATGGGTCGAGAACTGTGCGAGCGATATGATCGAGCGCGGTGATCCGTACACGTTGCTGGGCTGGATCAACAGATTGCCGCCCGATGTGGTGCTGGGACGCTTGAGTTTGCGTCTCGCCAAAGTATGGGGGCTCGCGTTTTCGCTGCAGACGACGCGGGCGTCGAAGGAGATTGGCGCAGTCATCGACGAATTCGATCGCATGCGCCGCGAAGAAGGCCGCGTGATCGACGCAGTCGTACTGGAAGAAATCAACGCGGTCGGCGCATTGACTGCCGGTATTTCGGACGACAGCGAACGCGCGCTGGAACTCGGAAGCACGGTCGGGGCGTCGGGCGTAGAGGTGGCGCCGTGGATCTCGCGTTATGCGCAGTCGGCGCAATTCTTCGGGCTTCTGTATCGCGGCAGATTCGATCAGATCGCTCTCATCCGGGAGCGCATGAAGAACCGCGTGGAAACGACGGGGCCCGCGCGGCATTACTCGGTCTTGCTGCGCGACGCGATGTACGGTCTCGCCGCGCTGATCCATGGCGAGTTGCCCGAGGCGAAACGCACGTTCGAAGCCACGCTGCAACTCGCCGAACCCGCGTTGAGTCCTTTATCCGCGGGCGTGACCGGCGTGGCGAGTTGCCTTGCCAGCATCTACTACGAGTGCAACGAACTGGACAAGGCCCGCAGCGCGATTGCGGGCCGCACGAACATTGCATTGGAGACCGCGCCGCTCGGTTCGCTCGTGCGGCACACGATTTCGGCGGCACGTCTGCTGTGGCGTGACGGCGAGATGGGTTCGGCGCTGGCCGTGCTCGAAGACGGCCGCCAGGTGGCGATCAACCGGCACTGGTTGCGTCTGAAGCTCGCGTGCGACGCCGAAACGGTACGACTGCTTATCGACGACGGCAAGCTGGCGGAAGCAAGGCAGATCGCCGACGAACTAAGCACGAGCGTACCGGCGCTATGCGAAGGGCGGGGCGGGTCCGCGCTGGAGACGTGGGCGAGTTATTGCGTTCTGCAGGCACGGGTTCTGCTTGCCGAGAATCTCGCCGATAAAGCCGCTGCCATTCTCGAACGCCAGCTCGACACGCTCGTCAAAATGGGCTGGCGTGCTCTGGAAGCGCTCGTCGCGCTGCTGCTGGCGCGAGCGTGCGCGCAATGCGATGCCGCCGAAAAATCGTTCGACGCATTGAATCGCGCGCTGCGCATCGGCGTCGAGATTGGGCTCGTCAACAGTTTCGTCGACGAAGGAGCGCCGATTCGCGCGCTGTTACAGCAGTTTCGCCAGAACGCGGGCGACGCTGCAAGCACGGAGGTGGCCTATGCCGACCGATTGCTCGCCGCGTTCGATGAACTCGATAGCTCGTCGCGATCAGGTGCCGCGAGGCCGCTCAGAGTGATGACGTCGTCGTCGGAGATCCTCAGCGTGCGGGAACTGGAGATCGTCAATTGCGTGGCGCTCGGGTTGTCGAATAAGGAAATCGGACGCTCGTTGAAGCTCGCGCCCGAGACCGTCAAGTGGCACTTGAGGAATATCTTCGAAAAGCTCAACGTGAGTTCGCGCATCGAAGCGGTGCAGAGCGTTCTCGGGCTCGGGGTCGGCGAAGGGCGCGCTGCGATGTAGATGCTGCGCGCCGCTACTTGTCGAACAGCGCCGTATACCGGCGCTGCATTTCTTCGGGCGCCACCGCTTCGATCTGCGAGCCGAGCATCCATTCGTGGCCGAACGGATCGCGTACGGTTGCCGAGCGTTCGCCATAGAATTGATCGGTCGGCGGGCGAACCACGGTCGCGCCCGCTTTCACCGCCTGCTCGAAAAGCGGGTCGACGTCGTCGCAATGGATGTGCAGCAGCACGCTCGTTCTGTTCTCGGCGCTCGGTCCGAGCATGCCGTGCTCGGGGTATTCGTCCGACAGCATCACGATCGCCGGGCCGATTTTCACTTCCGCATGGCCGATCCGGCCGCCCGGTTCGGTCAGACGAAACTGTTCGACGCCGCCGAACGCCTGCGCGTAGAACTCGATGGCCTGCGCGGCGCTGCGCACGCGCAGATACGGATAGACCTCGTGAATCGTGTTCATCGTCACCTCCGGGGTTGCCGATGAACGATTATCGGCGAAATCGAGTTCGTTTTGCATACCGGGCGACGACGCAATACCTCGCGCGAATGTCAGCGCAAGAAGCGGATGGCGAGTACATTTTCCGCTTCATATCGTTCACTCCAGACGCGGCCATTCCGCTGCGTCGCTCATCGATAGCAAGGAGTCGAACAATGCCGATGCCGCTTCTCTCGCTTCATGCTCTCGCGGCGCAACGCGGTGATGGTCTGCGCCCGGAGCTTCTCGAGTTGTTCGCGCGTCATGCGAGGCCGTGCGTGGGGCTGAGTGTTTCTATCGAGTCGGAACCACACGAGACCCTAATCCAGGAAGACCCGTACGATCAGTCATTGACGGGGGACGCCTCTCTTCACGCAAAAGGACGGTAGCGATGCGACCCATTTCGACGCCACCGGGTGAGTGCCGACCCGCTCGATGCGAAGGCTGGCTGTGAGGGGCACGGGATTACAATCGTCCGATTGATACGGCATCCTACTATTCATGAGGCACGAGAATCCCATGAATCCATCGAACCCGTCCGAACGTATCGACCAGATGATCGCGGCTCTCACCGACTGGCGCGGTGAAACCTTCGCACGCATCCGTAAGACGATTCTCGCGGCGGATCGCGGCATCGTCGAGGAATGGAAGTGGATGGGCAGCCCGGTCTGGTCGCGCGACGGCATGATCGCGGTCGCCAATGCGCACAAGGGCAAGGTGAAGGTGACGTTCGCGCACGGAGCGGGACTCGCCGATCCGGACCGGCTCTTCAACGCGGGTCTCGAAGGCAATGCGCGGCGCGCGATCGACTTTCTGGAAGGCGACAAGGTCGATGAACGGGCGCTCAAGGCGCTGGTGCGCGCGGCGATCGAGTACAACCGGGCGCATCTGAAGAAGAATACGCGGGGCAAGAAGGGCGAGGATGCATAGCCCGACCGAACGCGCCGGCTAAGCAGGCCTCGGGCGATAAACGAGGCGGGGCAAGGCGGGCGGCGCACTACCGTGTCGTCATCGATCGAATACCGGAATTGATATCGATATCGCCAAAAATATAATTGGAAAGATATCAACCCGCTCCGTACACTTCACCATCCCCAGAGCCTGAGAGAGGCCTTCCGTCATCGTGCCGGTCGCGTGGCGCCGGTTCGGTCAAACCGGCCGGCGCGGTGTCCCGGCACATGCATCAAGGACAGAGCATGTCGGAAAAAAAGCGGAAATTGCGCTCAGCCGAGTGGTTCGGTACAGCTGACAAGAACGGCTTCATGTATCGAAGCTGGATGAAGAACCAGGGCATTCCCGAGCACGAATTCGACGGCCGTCCGGTGATCGGCATCTGCAATACATGGTCGGAGCTGACGCCGTGCAACGCGCATTTCCGCAAGCTTGCCGGACACGTGAAGCGCGGCGTGTACGAGGCGGGCGGTTTTCCGGTCGAATTCCCGGTGTTCTCGAATGGCGAATCGAACCTGCGGCCGACCGCAATGCTCACGCGCAATCTCGCGGCGATGGACGTGGAAGAAGCGATTCGCGGCAACCCGATCGACGCGGTCGTGCTGCTATGCGGCTGCGACAAGACCACGCCCGCGCTGCTGATGGGCGCGGCGAGTTGCGACGTGCCGGCCATCGTCGTGACGGGCGGCCCGATGCTGAACGGTAAACTCGACGGCAAGAACATCGGCTCGGGCACTGCGGTGTGGCAGTTGCACGAATCGCTGAAGGCGGGCGAGATCGACCTGCATCAATTCCTCTCGGCCGAAGCGGGCATGTCGCGCTCGGCGGGCACCTGCAACACCATGGGCACGGCCTCGACGATGGCCTGCATGGCCGAAGCGCTCGGCGTGTCATTGCCGCACAACGCGGCGATTCCCGCCGTCGACTCGCGCCGCTACGTGCTCGCACATATGTCAGGAATCCGTATCGTCGAAATGGCGCTCGAAGACCTGATGCTCTCGAAGATCCTCACACGCGAAGCGTTCATGAACGCGATCCGCACCAACGCGGCGATCGGCGGCTCGACCAATGCAGTGATTCATCTGAAGGCGATCGCCGGGCGCATCGGCATCGATCTCGAACTCGACGACTGGGTGCGCATCGGCCGCGATACGCCGACCATCGTCGATCTGATGCCGTCGGGCCGCTTTCTGATGGAAGAGTTCTATTACGCGGGCGGCCTGCCGGCGGTGCTGCGCCGGCTCGGCGAAGCGAACCTGCTGCCGCATCCGGGCGCGTTGACGGTCAACGGCAAATCGCTATGGGACAACGTGAAGGATGCGCCGAGCACCGATGACGAGGTGATCCGTCCGCTCGACAAACCGCTCGTCGCCGATGGCGGCATCCGCGTGCTGCGCGGCAATCTCGCGCCGCGCGGTGCCGTGCTCAAGCCGTCGGCGGCGACGTCCGGCTTGCTCAGGCATCGCGGACGCGCGGTCGTATTCGAGAACCTGGAGCACTACAAGGCGCGCATCGTCGACGAAACGCTCGACGTCGATGCGAACTCCGTGCTGGTGATGAAGAACTGCGGGCCGAAGGGTTATCCGGGCATGGCCGAAGTCGGCAACATGGGATTGCCGCCGAAGCTGCTGAAGCAGGGCGTGAAAGACATGGTGCGGATTTCCGATGCGCGCATGAGCGGCACCGCGTACGGCACGGTCGTGTTGCACGTGACGCCGGAAGCGGCGGCCGGCGGTCCGCTTGCGGCGGTGCAGGACGGCGACTGGATCGAACTCGATTGCGACGCAGGCACGCTGCATCTCGACATCAGCGACGCGGAACTCGCGCGCCGTCTCGCGCAGCACGTGCCGCCGCAGCCGCCCGAGGGCGGCGGGTATCGGCGTCTTTATATCGATCACGTGCTGCAGGCCGATGAGGGCTGTGACCTCGACTTTCTCGTCGGGTGCCGGGGGGCGGTAGTGCCGCGGCATTCGCATTGAGGCTTTCAACACGGGCGGCGCTCGTCTTCCTGCTGAGCAGTCGTGTGCGACGCTCCCTATCTGTGGTTCGGCCGCGTGATACGCATGAGTACCTGCAGGTATTTGCCGTTGTCGATGCCGGTTTCTCCTGGCATCCCGAATCTTTTATTCTCTTCGGAATGATCGAGTAGCTCAAATCCCACTACGAACTCCGACATTCAACGTCTCGCCGGGTGCTTTGTCCGCACACATTCGAAATAAAAGAAAGTGCAGAAATGGTGCATGACCTTTTTCGTCTGCTCTGCAAGCAGATTTAAGCGTTGTCTGACTGTATCGAGAGGAAATCCACTGTAGCGTTGAGTATTCACGATACGAATCCTGTTTGCGGTTTCGTAGTCCACGCGCTGCACGCGCGTTTACTTCAACGTTGTCTGGTCCGAAAAGGCAAGAAGGGTGGCGCAAGATATTTTTATCAAGATCGATGGGATTGCAGGAGAGTCTCGTGATGAACTGCATCTTGGGGAAATACAGGCCAGCAGTTGGCGGTGGAAAATGTCGCAGCAATCCCAGGTGATGACGGGCTCTGGTCGTGGCGTAGGCAAGGCAACAGCCAACGACCTGGAGTTCGTTCATCAAATCGACCGTGCGAGTCCGAATCTGATGCGCTACTGCCTTACCGGAAGGCATATACCCAAGGCGGTACTCAGTACGCGCAAGTCAGGCGGTATTCCGATGGATTTTCTGAAAATTGCGCTGGGCGACGTAGTCGTTACCGCGGTCGAGCCTATTGTGTTTGGTGATAGTTGTTACGAGCACGTCGCGCTGTCATTCGCCCGGGTCAAAAACGAATACACGCTTCAAAGTCCAACGGGGGGAAGCGCGGGAGCGGTTACTGCCAGTTTTGACATCAGAGAGAACCTCGAGCGGTGAAGCGCCCTAACTATTACGCACTCGCCATTGGGGTGGCTGCATCCATTGCGGCCGCGTTTTCCATTTACTCAACCATCGAATTTCGTCTGTCATCCGTCGCGACGGCGGGAACTGTCGTCAGCCTGAATTCCGGTGGGCATCACCCGCGGATAGCCTTCGATGCAAAGAATGGGCAGCACTATGAATTGCCGACCGGCACGATCAGGTCGTTCGAAGTCGGCCAGGCTGTTCTCATTCGCTACAACCCCGGGAACCCGGGCCGCTCGGCCATGATCGATAGTGCGTTCGATCTATGGGCTCCATCCGTTTTCCTGTTGATTCTCGCCGTGGGTTTTCTCGATGCGGGGTTTAGAGGCGAGGCACTTGGAAAGGGCTGGCGATAATGGTTTTGCGAGAGAGTCACTGGAGATTCAATACTAGCGCGGGCATCGGAATTGGTTTCGGCGCGTTCAAGTCAGAAAGCGGTATGTTTGCGCTCGATGCCCCGTCGGGTCAAACGTATGAGTATATTTACGGCGGTTTTGGAGTCGGCACATCCCGTGGGCTTGCGACGCTGCTTCGCATCCTGCGACTCGCACTGCCGAAGGTCCTCGTTAAAAGCGACGAATTGAGCGGATCAGGTTCGACGGCCGACTTCACCAGCAGGGGCAGACTGTATCTGACGGATTCGTTTAAAGGCAATGACTTGACGAATCCGCAAAGCCTCGAAGGCGGAACGATCTATCTGGAAGGGGCCGCCGGTTATCTGTTTGGCGGCACAGGCTCATTCATGCTTCTCGGCATCCACGCGGATCTTCTTCTCATGGCAATCGTGAAGCCGGATCTGATCGGCATGGCAATTTGCAGCGCGCCGGCAGCATTGATAGTGGGCGGGGTCAACGAAGGTCTGCAAGATGCCGTGGGATTTGCCTTCATGTGCGGAAAAATAAAATGCAACGGCTTGTATGTCGATGGATAGGCCGTACATTGCCGTGCCGCGCGATGCAGGAGTCGTTGAACCGTTGACCTATCCGCTCGATAACCGGGCACCGCCAGATTCCACGCAAACTTCCACGCAAACGCCCCCACCAAAACAAAAAACGCCTCACAGAGAGGCGTTTTCCACTACAGCATTCACCACAGCAACCCGGCAAGGAGCGCATGCGCTCCTTGCCGGCAACAAGCCGCTTAGAACTTGTGACGCAGACCGACGCGGAACGCCAGCTGGTTGTCGGCCGTACCCGACGTGCCGAAGTAGCTCGTGCTCGAACCGATCTGAGCTTGCAGATCCTGCGTGCCCTTGTGGCCCGAGGCGATCTGGTAGATGCCGAGCACGTAGACGTCCGTGCGCTTCGACAGCGCGTAGTCGCCGCTCAGGTCCACCTGGTTCCAGTGACCCACGTTCGCGCCGCTCAGGTGCATGTACGTGTAGCCCGCGCCTGCCGTGATAGCCGGCGTGATCGCGTACTTCGCGCCTGCTTCGTATGCGGCGAACGTCGTCGACTGGCCCGAGATCGGGGCGAGGCGCGTGTTCGTGTACAGGGCCCACAGCATGGCCGGTCCGATCGTGTAGCGGCCGCCGACGCCGAACGTGCGCAGATCCTGGATCTGGCCGACGCCGGTCGTCGCGAAGCTCACGTTAGCCAGCGAGGTCGAGAAAGCCGGCGAAGCCTGACCCGGATAGCGGATGTCCGTGTAAGCAGCGCCAAGGCCGAACGGGCCGTTTGCGTAGTTCGCGCCGAAGCTGTAAGCACGCGACGAACCTGCGGTCGTGCCCACAGCCGGCGTGCCGGCGAAGCCGCCTGCCGTGTTCGAGAAGCCGTACATCGCGCCGAAGGTCAGGCCCGAGAAGTTCGCGCTCGAGAACTTCACCGCGTTGTTGATACGGCTCGACGTGAGCTGGTCGACGTCGTTGATGTGGTACGCGTAGTTACCCGCGACGGTGTTGCCGCCGGTCGAGTAGTTCGAGCCGAGCACGTCGGTCGAGAACGAGTACTGGCGGCCGAACGTCAGCGAGCCGACGTTGTTTTGCGACAGACCGACGTACGCCTGGCGGCCGAACATCGCGCCGCCCTGGCCGGCCGTGCCGTTCGCGCTGCTGAAGCCGTTCTCCAACACGAACAGTGCCTTCAGGCCGTTACCGAGGTCTTCGGTACCACGCAGGCCCCAGCGGCTGCCTTGCGCAACGCCGTCGTCGAACTTCGTGAGGCTGTCGTGGCCAGTCGACGTCTTCGAATTGTTGACGTAGCTGATACCCGCATCGATCACGCCATACAGCGTGACGCTGCTTTGTGCGTGAGCGGCGCTTGCGAAGAGGGCGAAGGTAGCGGCGGTCAGGATTTTCTTGTTCAAAACATTCTCCGGTTGAAAATTGGATGATCGCGACGCGCTGCTCTGCGGCAAAGTCGCGCGATTGCCGGCAATTTAAGGGGGCGCTGAGTAGGCTATGTGACAGTGAAAAATTTTTGCCAATCTGTCGTATCGACGCGACACTTTGCTCGTGTGCGGGCCGATAAAGAGAAAAAGGGGATCGCCTGCCGTGTCGGCAGGCGATCCCCTTTTTTATCGGGAGTTGGTGCGACTAAGGCGCTGTTATCAGTTGCTCAGCAGCGAACCGCTTCTGAACGGCGTGGCACCGGCAATGCGGGCGAATTCGAGCCCGGCCGTCGCGAAGCGCGTGAGATGCCGCGCGTACAGCACGCCGGCCACGCTGTTTTTGATCGTGACGACGCGATCCGTCAGCGGATCGACGATGTCGGCGATTTCGTGGCCCGCGTCGACCCAGGTGCCGACTTCGCAGCGGTACACGAGCACGCCGCTGATCGGCGCGACGAGCGGCTCCGTGCCCGCGAGCGGCGTGGCGGCGAATTCGAGCGGCGGCAGCGGGGCCGGCTCGCCGTCGATCACGCCGCGCGAGGTCAGGTACTCGACGATCGCCTGCGCGTCGTGTTCCGCGTACTCGTACGACACCTCGCGCTGGCCGCGCAGCTCGATCGTGACCGAGACCGAACCGTTCGGAATCGGGAAGCGCTCGCCGAAGCGGCCGCGCAGATCGGACCAGCAGAAGCTGTGGATTTCATCGAACGGATTGCCGACCGAGTTCAGCGCGAGCAGCGACGCCTTCGCGTCGAGATAGCGCGCAAGCGGTTCGACTTCGGGCCACAGATCGGGGTTCGTGTAGAGGTGCATCGCGGCCTCCCAGTCGCAGTGCAGATCGAGCACGACGTCGGCGTCGTACGAGAGCTTTTGCAGCGCGAGGCGCTGCGAGGCGAGTTCGGTGGCCGGCTGCTGCGCGTCGAGCGCCTCGCGCATCGCGGCGCGGATCGCCGTGCGGTTCGCGTCGATGTCGCCGGTCAGGCGGCCTTCGATGTCCGGCAGCACGAGCGCCGCGAGATCGTGGAAATTGCGGTTGAAGTTCTGCGCGGTGCCGGTTTCGAAGCGGCCCATCAGATGGCCGAGCAGGTGCTGGTTCAGGCCGATCGGGTTCGGCACCGGCACGATCACGACTTCGCCGCGCAGCTTGCCCGCGGTTTCGAGCGCGGCCAGCTTGCGGCGCAGCGCCCACGACACCAGCATGCCGGGCAGTTCGTCGGCATGCAGCGACGACTGGATGTAGATCTTCTGTCCGCCGGCCGGGCCGTAGTGAAAACTCGTGAGGCTGCGGGCGGTGCCGAGCGACGGGGCAATCAGCGGATGGGTTTGCGTTTGCATGATTTTCGAAAGCCGCGGCTCACAGGTGCAGGCCGCGTGATGGGGTTGGTTGCAATGGAGAAAGCATGCTGCCGGGGGGACGGCCCGCGGGTGCGGGCCACGGGCGGCGGTACTGCGGGCCGCGCCACGTTTGTGCACGATCTTAGCCGATATGCCACACGATGTGGCTCGAAGAGCGCAGATGAGCGGGCGGGGCGGTGGCATGAGCGCGGTGCAACCATGGCCCAGGCGGGATAAAGGCGGCACCCAGGCAGAACCCAGGCGGAATACAGGCGCGGCACAAAACAGAACGGGCTCCGCATCGCGGAGCCCGTTCGAGAGCCAGCCGGCCGGCGCGCCGCGAGGCGCGCGTCGTGGCGTTAGCTGCCGTACACGTCGAAGTCGAAGTACTTCTGCTCGATCTTCTTGTAGGTGCCGTCCTTGATCATGTCGGCGATCGCCTTGTCGACCTTCGTCTTCAGATCGGTGTCTTCCTTGCGCATGCCGATGCCGGCGCCGGTGCCGAGAATCTTCGGATCGTCGAGGTTCTGGCCGACGAACACGAAGCCCGCGCCGCGCGGCGTCTTCAGGAAGCCCTGCTCAGCCTGCACCGCGTCCTGCAGCGCCGCGTCGAGACGGCCCGAGATCAGGTCGGCATACACCTGGTCCTGGTTCTGATACGGCACGACCTTGGTGCCCTTCGGCTCCCAGTAGGTCTTCGCGTAGGTTTCCTGGATCGTGCCCTGTTCGACGCCGACCGACTTGCCCTTCAGCGAATCGGCGGTCGGCAGCAGGCTCGAACCCTTCTTCGCGACGAGGCGCGTCGGCGTGTTGAACAGCTTGGCCGAGAACGCGACCTGCTCGGCGCGCTGCGGCGTCATCGACATCGACGACAGCACGCCGTCGAACTTCTTCGCCTTCAGTGCCGGGATCATGCCGTCGAAGTCGTTTTCGACCCACACGCACTTCGCGCCGACGCGCTTGCAGATTTCGTTGCCGAGGTCGATATCGAAGCCAACGAGCTTGCCGTCCGCGCCCTTGGACTCGAACGGGGGATAGCTGGCGTCAACGCCAAAACGGATCGTCGACCAATCTTTAGCGTGTGCGCCAATCGAGACGGTGGCAAGCAAAGCAACCGTCAAAGCCGCTAGCAGTTTTTTCACTGTTTTTACTCCTCGGTGTAGTTCAATTACGACCACCTGCGGTTGTGCCGCCGCGGTCTGCCCGGCACGACTTGCGGCCGGGCCTGGTCCAGGTTGCAAGCCGGGCTGGCCTGCAACGCGCGCCAAGCTTATCAGTTCAAAAAGATTGGGAAGCTAGTAAAACACCGGATGGCGCACGCGGCGGGGCCCGCGGACGAATCCGGCTGCCGGAGCGAGTCCAGATTGTGGGACAAAACGGCCGCGAGCGCCGCGACTTCCGCATGCGATTTGCGCATGCGATTTCAATGCCGCCGGCCATGCCATCGCCGCTCCCGAACGGGAGCCGGCGCGCTCAAGATTTCACGCAATTTGCCGATAACGCATTGTGCATAGCTGGAATCCGTTGCCGTCATCAGACTGTTTTTCGATGCAGCTTGAGCCAGGGACAAAAAACGCTGCTTTGGCGCTATCATCGATGCTCCTTGCGTTCGCCGCGGCCTTTCTCGAAGGGCTTGCCGGCGCAACGGGCGGGCCAGTCTGTTGCAAGTCGTCGTGCGCCACGCCGGCTTTCAATACCGCATGTTTGAGCTCGCTCAAAGGGCCTTCTGCTAAACGGTGTTATTCATGCACACGATGTCGACGGCGGATGAAACAGGCAGTGGCATTCGGCTTTTTCAGCGGCAAGTCGCGGGCGTTGGCGCGCCGGTCCGCGCGTTCTCGATGTGTGGCGACTTTTTTCGCGGTTTTGTCCGCACGATTATTCGCTCTGCATTAATCGCGGTATCGCCGGTTTTCCGGTCCCCCGTTTCGGCGTTGCTGATCGCCGCCCTGTGCTGCATCGGTTTGAGCGCGGCCACCTCCGCCCGCGCCGCCGACAAGGTCCTGCACGTGCTTGCGTGGCCCGGCTACGCGGACCCCGACGTCGTCAAGGCATTCGAGGCGCGCTATAACGCGAAGGTCGAAGTCACGCTGGTCGATTCCGACGAGGCGCTGTGGTCGCAGATGCACGGCAAGGATGCCGGGCAATTCGACGTGCTCGCGGCCAACACCGCCGAAATCCACCGCTATACGCAGGCGAATCTGCTCGCGCCGCTCGACCTCGCGAGTCTGCCGAACACGCGCAGGCAGTTGCCGCGCTTCCGGGCGCTCGGTTCGATCGAGGGGCTCACGTCGGCGGGCAAGGTGTACGCGATTCCGTTCACCTATTCGTCGATGGGACTCATCTACGACCGCAAGCAGGTTCCGGTCGCGCCGCATTCGATGCTCGAACTATGGAACCCGCGTTATCGCGGCAAGGTGCTCGACTTCAACAGCGCGCAGCACAACTTCTCGTTCACCGCGCTCGCGCTCGGCTATCCCGATCCGTTCCAGCTCGATCGCAAGCAGATGCGCACGGTCGCGCGCAAGCTCGTCGAACTGCGCCGCAATCTGCTCACGTATTACACGCTGCCCGAAGAGGCGACCGCGTACTTCATCGAGCACAAGGCCGCGCTGATGTTCGGCAACTACGGCACGCAGCAGGTCGAGCTGCTGCGCCGCGCGGGCGCCGACGTCGGCTATGTGATTCCCGACGAAGGCGCGCTCGCGTGGCTCGATTGCTGGTCGATGACGCGTGCGGCGAGCGACCGCCCGCTCGCGCTCGCGTGGATCAACTACATGCTCGAGCCCGACGTGAGCGCGTTGCTCACGCGGCGCCAGGGACTCGCGAACACGCTGAGCGAACCCGCGGAAACGAGTCCGAACGCGCATATCGTCTGGATCGGCCCGGTCGAGAATATCCAGCAGCGCGAGGCACTGTGGACGCGAATCGAATCGGGCGATCGCTCGGAGCGCTTCTGATGCTACGGCGCGGCCTGACCTTCAAGCTGTCCGTGCTGCTCGCGTGCATCGGCGTGCTGGCGTCGGGCGCGACCGGTTACTACGCGTATCACGCGAACCGCACGATGCTCGTCAACGAAGCGGAGCGCAGCCTGCTGACCTCGACGGAACTGCTCGGCCAGCGCATCGCGTTCTCGATCGACGACACCGCGTCCGACGCGCTCGTGCTCGCGACCATGCCTTCGTCGGCGAACGTCGCCGAAACCGACGACGGCGTGGGCGCGAACGCGCCGCGCGAGCGGCTCGCGCAGGTGTATTCGAGCTTCATGCTGCATCACCCGGAGTATCTGCAGGTGCGGCTGATTGCGCGCCGGCATCATGGGCTCGAACTGATCCGCTTCGATCGCGACAGCGACGGTCTCGTGCGCGTCGACGGCGAGGACCTGCAGGAGAAAGGTCAGTTTCCCTATGTGTTCGAGACGCTCGCGTTTGCGCCGGGGCGCATCTATACGTCGCCGATCGTCGTCAATCACGAATACGGCACGCACGCGGCGCAGGGCAAGCCGACGTTGCGGATCGGCACGCCGGTCGCGGACGCGAATGGAACCGTGGTGGGCGTCGTCGTGATCGACATCGATCTCGCCATCATGCTCAGGCGTTTGCAAAGCGATCTGCCGAGCGACTATCAGGTCTATCTCGCGAACGAATGGGGCGACTTCCTGGTGCATCCGGACCCGTCGAAAACCTTTGGCTTCGATCGTGGCCGGCGCGTGCTGATGCAGGACAGCTTCCCCGTGACGAAGCCGCTGTTCGCGCAGACGCAGGGCGAAGTGCTCGCGAACGGTCTCATGCGGCCGCGCCAGGCGGCGGGCCAGGTGCTCGCGTTCGTGCGCCGACGGTTCGGCGACTCGGAAGGCAACCGCTTCATCGTGCTCGGTCTCGCCAAGCCACTGGAAGACGTGCTGGCCGGCGCGAATCAGCTCGGCACGCGGATCATCCGCATGGTGCTGGTGTTCAGCGCATTGTCCGTATTACTGGCTATTCTGTCCGCGCGCGCGGTGACCAAGCCTTTGCATCTGCTCGCGCAGGCGGCGACGCACCTGTTCGCCGAGCACGCGATGAATCCGCTGCCGCTCAAGCGCACCGACGAAATCGGCGTGCTTGCGCGCTGCTTCGACCATTTGCGCCGCGAAATCCGCGCGCAGATGGATGCGTTGCACAGCAAGCAGAGCGAGCTTGCGCATCTCGCGACGCACGACGTGCTGACCGGTTTGCCGAACCGCATGCTATTCATGCAGAAGCTCGAAAGCGCGCTCGAGGCGGCGAAGCAGCAAGGCGCGGGGCTGGCCGTGCTGTTCGTCGATCTCGACCGCTTCAAGCCGATCAACGACCAGTTCGGCCACTCGGTCGGCGACAAGGTGCTGGCTGCGGTGGCGGGGCGGCTCAAGGGCGTGCTGTGTGCCGACGATGTCGTCGCGCGTCTGGGCGGCGACGAATTCATCGTGCTGATCGAGGGGCAGCGCGCGGCGGACGTCACGACCGAGATCGCCGCGCGCATCATGGACGCGCTGAACGAAACGCTCGTGATCGACGGCCACGGCATGACGGTCGGCGCGAGTATCGGCATCAGCGAATTTCCGCACGACAGCGGCAATGCCGAGGAACTGCTGCTGAATGCCGACGCGGCGATGTACGCGGCGAAATCGGGCGGACGTTGCGCGTACCTGCGTTACCGGGACCTGCTTGACGCGCAGGCCGGGACGGCCGCGAAGAATGGCCCCGCGCCGGCGCGGACGGACGAGAATGCCGCGGAGGATCCGGCGGAAGCACAGTAAAAAGCGCAGTAGAACGCGCGATCGGGCGCGCGGCGGAGCCGGTGGTTCGAGGCGCTTTCGATCCCGATCGTGCGGATTGCCTCACACGATCCGCACGCCGCCCCGGTAGGTCGCACGCGGCACCGGCAACTTGTTGAGCATCGTCACGCGCACGAAGTCCGCGCGCAGGCCCGGCTCGATCGCGCCGCGGTCGGTGAGGCAGGCGGCGCGCGCCGGCTCGGCGGAGACCGTCTGCATGGCGCGCGGCAGTGTCCAGTCCGCCTTGTCGACGAGTTCGAACACGGCGCTCAGCAGGCTCGACGGCACGTAATCGGACGAGAGAATGTCGAGCAGGTCCGCGCGTGCAAGCTCGAGCGCCGACACGTTGCCCGAATGCGAGCCGCCGCGCACGATGTTCGGCGCGCCCATGATCGTCGCGATGCCATGCTCGCGCGCGGCTTGCGCGGCAATGCGCGTGGTCGGGAATTCGGCGAGCACGATGCCCTCGGCCTTGGCCTGTTCGACGTGCTCGATCAGCGTGTCGTCGTGGCTCGCGACCGGAATGCCGAGCGTTTTGCAACGCGTGACGAGTTCGTGGCGATGCGTATCCGCATAACGCTCCTGTTCGACTTCCAGTTCGGCGAGCGCGGTCGCGACGCGCTCGTCGCTCATCTTGCCGTTGCGCTCCTGGTAGCGGCGCCATTGCTCGCGGTCGTGCCATTGCCGCTGGCCCGGCGTGTGATCCATCACCGAGGCGAGCCGCAGCAGCGGATGGGCGCACAACGAATCGAAAATGTCGATGACGTCGGCGGTCGCGATCTCGCAGCGCAGATGCAGAAAGTGTTCGGCGCGCAGCAGCCGGTGCGCGGCGAGCCGCAGCAGCGAGTCGGCGCATTTAGTCTGCAGATCGCGGCCGCGCACGCCGACGTTAAAGCGCGAGCCGATCGCGAGCGCGTCGAACACGGTCGTGATGCCGGCGGCCGCGACCTGTGCGTCGTGAATCACGAAGGCGGCGTCGGTATTCCACTCGACACCCGGCCGCGGCACGAGATGCTTCTCCAGATTGTCGGTATGCAGCTCGATCAGACCGGGCAGCAGATAGTCGCCGTCCCAGTCCTCGGCCTCGCGCGCCGAACTCGAGCCGCGCTCGACGTCGCGAATCATGCCGTCTTCGACGCGCACCACGCCGGTGAATACTTCGTCTCGCGTCACGACGCGAGCGTTCCTGATCAACATCGACTTGCTCCGTAGTCAGTCGGGCCTGAAGGGGTAGTACCTGGCAGTCTGCCACTGCTTCCTGTCATGCGATCTCAAGTACGGCGTGGCGCCGCGGCGGCTGTAGTTCCAGGCGGCGCGTCGCGACCTTGCTGCGCGTCTCTTCGTCATGAAAGATACCGACGATCGCCGCGCCGCGCTCGCGTGCCTCGACGATCAGATCGGCCACCACGTCGCGGTTTTCCGCATCGAGCGAGGCGGTCGGCTCGTCGAGCAGCAATAGCGGATGCTCCGCGATCAGGCCGCGCGCAATGTTCACGCGCTGCTGTTCGCCGCCCGAAAAGGTGGCGGGCGCCAGCGTCCAGAGCCGCTCGGGCACGTTCAGCCGCGCGAGCAGGCGGGCGGCGCGCGCGCGGGCTTCGTCTTCGGCGACGCCGCGCGACACCAGCGGCTCGGCGACGAGCGCGAGCGTCGGCACACGCGGAATCACGCGCAGGAACTGGCTCACGTAGCCGACCACGCCGCGGCGCAGACGCAGCACGTCGCGCGGTTCGGCGCCGACGATCGACACGGGCCGGCCCTGATCGGTCATGTCGCGAATCTCGATCGAGCCGGTGCTCGCGAGATAGTTGCCGTACAGACAACGCAGCAGCGTGCTCTTGCCCGCGCCCGAGGGCCCGACCAGCACCACGCATTCGCCGCGTTCGACGTCGAGCGACACGTCCGCGAGCGCTTCGATCTGCACGCCGCCCTGGCCGTGCAGCGTAAAGGTCTTGCCGATACTGGCCGCGCGCAGCATCAGCGCGGGGCGGGCGGCGAAAGCCGGGGCGCTGCTGCGCGCTGCGCTGCCTGCTTGCAGGTCTGCTTCAATGGATTGCATCGTGAGCCTCAAACCGGCAGAACCGAGGAAACCAGCGTTTGCGTATACGGATGCTGCGGATCGTCGAGCACCTGATCGGTCAGGCCCGCCTCGACGACTTCACCCGCCTGCATCACCATCAGCCGATGCGCGAGCAGACGCGCCACGCCGATATCGTGCGTGACGATCAGCACCGACAGATGCAGCGTCGACGTCAACGTGCGCAGCAGATCGAGCAGACGCGCCTGCACGGACACGTCGAGCCCAGCCGTCGGTTCGTCCATGAAGACGAGGCGCGGACCGGTGACGAGATTGCGCGCGATCTGCAAACGCTGCTGCATGCCGCCCGAAAACGCGGCGGGGAATTCGTCGATGCGCGTCGCGTCGAGTTCGACACGCTCCATCCACTGCGTCGCGGCGCGGCGAATCTCGCCGTAGTGGCGCGCGCCGACCGCCATCAGCGGCTCGCCGATATTCGCGCCGGCCGACACGCCGCTGCGCAGGCCATCGCGCGGATTCTGCTGCACGAAGCCCCACTCGGTGCGCATCAGCAACCGGCGGCGCGGCTCGGAGAGCGCGCGCAGATCGAGCGTGTCGCCATGCGTCGCGGTGTAGTGAAGCGAGCCGCTATCGGCCTCGGTTTTCAGCGCCAGCGTGTTGAGTAGCGTGGTCTTGCCCGAGCCCGATTCGCCGACGATGCACAGCACCTCGCCCGGATAGAGATCGAAGCTCACGTTGCGGCAACCGTTGCGGCCGCCATATTGTTTGGTCAGCGCGCGGGCGCTCAGAAGCGGCGTCATGCGGATTCTCCCTGGCGCGCGGTGGGCAGCAGCGGGGCCGGCGATTCGATATCGCCGTCGCCGCGCCGCTCGTGACAGTAATCGCTATCGGAGCAGACGAACATGCGCGTGCCCGCATCGTCGACGATCATCTCGTCGAGAAAGCTCTCCTTCGATCCGCACAGCGCGCAGGCATGCTGCCACTTCTGCACCTCGAACGGATGATCGTCGAAGTCGAGGCTGCGCACCGGCGTATAGGGCGGAATCGCATGAATGCGCCGTTCGCGGCCCGCGCCGAACAGTTGCAGCGCGGGGTTCATATGCATCTTCGGATTGTCGAACTTCGGAATCGGCGAGGGCGAGGTCAGATAGCGATGATTGACGATCACCGGATAGTCGTAGGTCGTCGCGATGCTGCCGTGATGCACGATGTCTTCATAGAGCTTCACGCTGATGAGGCCGTAATCGGCCAGCGCATGCAGCTTCTTGCATTCGGCGACGCGCGGTTCGAGCCGGTACAGCGGCTCGGGCATCGGCACCTGGTAGACCAGAATCTGCTTCTCGGTCAGCGGCGTTTCGGGAATCCGGTGACGGGTCTGGACGATCGTCGCCTCGGCCGTGCGGCGCGTGGTCGCGACGCCGGTCGTGCGGGCGAAGAAGCGGCGGATGTTGACCGCGTTGGTGGTTTCGTCGGAGCCCTGATCGATGACCTTCAGCGTGTCTGCCTTGCCGATGATCGCGGCCGTCACCTGAATGCCGCCCGTGCCCCAGCCGAACGGCAGTGGCATTTCACGCGAGGCGAACGGCACCTGGTAGCCCGGTACCGCGACGGCCTTGAGCAGCGCGCGGCGCAGCATGCGCTTGGTCTGCTCGTCGAGATACGCGAAGTTGTAGCCGTGCGCGGCGCTGTCGTGCGAGGTGCCCGTGGTGGCGGTGTTCGAAAGAGCGGTATCCGGTGCGTTCATGCTGCTTGCTCCCTGTCGGTGGCGGGGGGGACCCCGGTTGCCGCGTCGTGGTTTGACGCGTTTTCGCCCAGAGCGCGATGTTGCGCGCGCAGCTTGCGCACCAGTTCCAGTTCGGACTGGAAGTCGACGTAATGCGGCAGCTTCAGATGCTGCACGAAGCCCGACGCTTCCACGTTATCGCTATGCGAGAGCATGAACTCGATGTCCTGCGTCGGCGAGGCGAGCGTTTCGCCGAGTTCCTCGGCACGCAGCGCGCGATCGACGAGTGCCATCGCCATCGCCTTGCGCTCCGAGTGACCGAACGCGAGGCCATAGCCCTGCGTGAACGCGGGCGGCACCGAGCTGCTGCCCGCGAACTGGTTGATCATCTGGCATTCGGTGATGTCGAGGTCGCCGATCTCGACCGCCGCGCCGAGTTCGTCGAGCTCCATTTCGACCGCGATCGTGCCGAAGCGGATCTCGCCCGCGAACGGATGCGAGTGCGCGTAGCCGCGCTGCGTCGCATAACCCATCGCGAGCAGAAAGCCTTCGTCGCCGCGCGCGAGATTCTGCAGACGCGTCGCGCGGCTCGCCGGAAACGCGAGCGGCTCGCGCGACAGATCGCCGGGTTCCGCGCCGTCGGGCGACGGACGTTCCTGCTCGATCAGCCCTTCCTTGTCGAGCAGCGCGACGACGCGCGGCATGGGCTCGCCGGCCGGCTGCTGCGTCGATGCTTTGTCCGAACCCGATGCGCCGCCGTGCGCCATGTCGTCTGCGTCATGCTTGCCTTCGTCATGACCCTCGGCGAGCAATGCGAAATCGAGCAGGCGCTGCGTGTAATCGTAAGTCGCGCCGAGCAACTGGCCGCCCGGCACGTCCTTGAAGGTCGCCGAAATGCGGCGCTCGACCTGCATCGCTTCGGTATCGATCGCACGCGTATAGCCGAAACGCGGCAACGTGGTGCGATAGGCGCGCAGCAGGAAGATCGCTTCGACGAGATCGCCGGCGGCCTGCTTGATCGCGAGCGCCGCGAGTTCTTCGTCGTAGACCGAGCCTTCGGTCATCACGCGCGCGACCGCGAGACGCAACTGCTCGCGAATCTGCGCGACGCTGAGTTCGGCGACGCGCGTATCGCCGCGGCGCGCCTTGTCGAGCCTGCGCCACGATGCTTCGATCGCGCGTTCTCCACCCTTGACGGCAACGTACATCAGTTCACCTTCGCTTCAGTTGTGCGCGGCAGGCCGACGAGGCGCGTGCCGCAAACCAGATAACAGTCGATGCCGCACGGAAAGAGCGGGGCGAGCGCCGCGCGTTCGCGCCAGAACCGCGCGGGCAGGCCGGCCGGCGCAATCGTCGCGGTCTCGCGAATGCCGGGGCCGCGCAG
>NZ_JAAGPS010000053.1:0-45872 GCF_017105025.1 Paraburkholderia sp. Ac-20336
AGCGCCGGCCACGCCGACGTCAGCCCCCTCAGCCCCGGCAAGGCTGGCAGCAAAGCCCCGCGCGGCACTCTCGTGCAGGCGAGCTTCGCCTGGGACGCGCTGCTCGCCCCCGCATCCCGCGCCGGCCGGCGCGCGCTGCAATCGTGAGCGCGCCATCATGAGCCTGCGCATCCTGCTCGCCGACGATCACGCCGTGGTCCGCCAGGGTGTTCGCCAGTTGCTGCTCGACCGAGGCGTCGCGCGCGAAGTCGCCGAGGCGAAAACGGGCGCGGAAGCGCTCGACGCGCTCGGCCAGCAGAGCTTCGACGTCGTGCTGCTCGACATTTCGCTGCCCGACATGAACGGCGTCGAAGTACTCAAGCGCCTGAAGCGCAAGGCGCCGCGCGTGGCGGTCCTGATGTTCTCGATGTACCGCGAGGACCAGTACGCGGTGCGCGCGCTGAAGGCCGGCGCGTCCGGCTATCTGTCGAAAACGGTCGACGTCGCGCAGATGATCGGCGCGATCCAGCAGGTCGCCGCGGGCCGCAAATACGTGAGCCCGGCAATGGCCGAGGCGCTCGCCGATTACGTGTCGTTCGACGGCGAGCAGTTGCCGCACGAAAAACTGTCCGACCGCGAATACCAGACGCTGTGCATGCTCGCATCGGGCAAACGGCTCACCGACATTGCGGCGGCGCTGTCGCTGTCGGTGAAGACGGTCAGCGTGTACCGCACGCGGCTGCTCGAGAAAATGAAGCTGCGCAACAACGCCGAACTGACGTTCTACGTGATGAGCAACCGTCTGGTCGACCTGAATCCGGCGATGGCGGGCTGAACGCCTGCCGCACGCGTAAGCGCATATGCGTGCAACCGCGCAACGATCCGCCACGAAAATGCGGCACGCCGCGTAGCCTGCCTGGGGAGAGACTCCCGCCCCATTCGTCGTCGATTCGGTAAAAGCTTTATCCCCGCTTGCGCTCCGCGCGCAAACCTCTCCTCGAAGTCCTGCCCTCGCGGGAGTTTCCGCCCGCCCCCGCCCCACGTCACGGCGCATCCGAACAGGGATCTGGCACCGATCCGCTAGAATGCCGGGTTTTTCCCGACATTCGGCGCGCAACACGCGTGCACTACTGGAGACCCACGCCAATGTCCCTGTTTCGCAAAAAGAGCGTCGAGCACATGCTCACGGCGAGCGCTCAAAACGCCGGCCTGAAGAAGGCGCTCGGCGCACTCGACCTCACGTTCCTCGGTGTCGGCGCCATCATCGGCACCGGCATCTTCGTGCTGACCGGCACAGGCGCCGTGCAGGCCGGCCCCGCACTGATGCTCTCGTTCGTGATCGCAGCGATCGCCTGCGGCTTCGCCGCGCTCGCCTACGCCGAATTCGCCTCGACGATTCCGGTCGCCGGCTCGATCTACACCTACTCGTACGCGACGCTCGGCGAACTCGCCGCGTGGATCATCGGCTGGGACCTGATGCTCGAATACGGGCTCGCGACCTCGGCGGTCTCGGTCGGCTGGTCGGGTTATCTGCAGTCGCTGCTGTCCGGTTTCGGCGTGTCGCTGCCGATGGCGCTGACCGCGGCCCCCGGCGCCGTCCCCGGACACGACACGCTGTTCAACCTGCCCGCATTCCTCGTGATGATGGCGATCACCACGCTGCTGTCGCTCGGCGTGCGCGAATCCGCGCGGATCAACAACATCATGGTCGCGATCAAGGTAGTCGTCGTGCTACTCGTGATCGGCGTCGGCGTGTTTCACGTCACGCCGGCCAACTGGCATCCGTTCATGCCGAACGGCTGGAGCGGCGTGTTCGGCGCGGCCGCGGTGATGTTCTTCGCATTCATCGGCTTCGACTCGGTATCGTCGGCGGCCGAGGAAGTGAAGAATCCTAAGCGCGATCTGCCGATCGGCATCATTGCGTCGCTCGGCGTCTGCGCGGTGCTGTATGTCGCGGTCGCGGCGGTCGTCACCGGCATCGTGCCGTCGGCGAAATTCATGGGCATCACGCACCCGGTCTCGTATGCGCTGCAACTGGCGGGGCAGAACTGGGTTGCCGGCTTCATCGATCTCGGCGCCGTGCTCGGCATGCTGACCGTGATCCTCGTGATGGGCTACGGACAGACGCGCGTGATCTTCGCGATGTCGCGCGACGGCCTGCTGCCCGCGAAGCTCTCGAAGTTGCATCCGCGTTTTGCGACGCCGTTCTTCACGACGTGGCTCGTCGGCCTCTTCTTCGGCCTGATCGGCGCGCTCGTGCCGCTCAACGTGCTCGCCGAACTCATCAATATCGGCACGCTGGCCGCCTTCTCGATGGTGTCGATCGCGGTGCTCGTGCTGCGCAAGACCCACCCCGAGCTGCCGCGCGCGTTCCGTTGCCCAGGCGTGCCGGTCGTGCCGGTGCTCGCGGTCGCCTCGTGCCTGTTTCTGATGATCAATCTGCAAGGCGTCACGTGGATCGCGTTCGTGATCTGGCTGCTGATCGGCATGGCGATTTACTTCGGCTACTCGCGCCGTCATTCGAAACTGGCGAAGTAACGCTCCGCTTTGGCCGAGCCGCGCGAGTGGGCTGAATGCTTGCGGCGGCGGCCGGGTTGGGTTGTTCGCGACGCCTTCCGCTTGCCCCTATTCATGCGCCCCGCCATGCCCTGCATGCGGGGCGCTTCTTTTTCGGC
Organism: Paraburkholderia sp. Ac-20336; assembly: GCF_017105025.1. Lineage (NCBI taxonomy): Bacteria > Pseudomonadati > Pseudomonadota > Betaproteobacteria > Burkholderiales > Burkholderiaceae > Paraburkholderia > Paraburkholderia sp. Ac-20336. Next base: position 2,655 of record NZ_JAAGPS010000053.1, read on the forward strand.
CGCCGATTGCGCAAGCGCCTCGCTCTTCCCCGCGCGCCCAGATGCGCCGCCGCGCCGAACACACTTCCCCTCATAGCGCGCTCGCGCGATTTGTGTTTTACTTTTCGGCAGACCTATAAAAACCCGCAGCACCCTCATCGGACCTCGCGCATCGCAGCCAGCACGCAGTCGAAGGAAAGCAGGGCAAGAAAAATCACAGGTCCGGTCTCATCCCCACGAGATCGGGGCAAGCGCCGAAGTGCTCACGCCGATCGAGTGCGGTGAACGCATGAGATCGGGGTAGGTGCTAAAGCGCCAACTCCGATCGACTGCGGTAAACGCATGGGATCGGAGTAAGCGCTCAAGCGCCAACTCCGATCGACCGCGGTAAACGCATGGGATCGGAGTAAGCGCTAAAGCGCTAACTCCGATCGACATAGGAGACAGCTTCATGGCGATCAGCATCAGTCTGACGGTTAACGGCGCACCCGTTAGCGCCTCAATCGACCCCGGCACTCTGCTTGCCCAGTTCCTGCGCGAGCAACTACGCCTGACCGGCACGCACATCGGCTGCGATACGGCCCAGTGCGGCGCCTGCACCGTGCACCTGAACGGCCGCGCGATCAAGTCCTGCAACATCCTCGCCGTGCAGGCGGACGGCGCGCAAATCACCACCATCGAAGGGCTCGCGCAAAACGGCGCCATGCATCCGATGCAGGCCGCCTTCAAGCATTGCCACGGTCTGCAATGCGGCTTCTGTACGCCGGGCATGGTGATGAGCGCGGTGTCGCTGGTCGAGCGCCAACCCGACCTCACCGGCGACGACGTGCGCGCGCAGCTCGACGGCAATCTGTGCCGCTGTACGGGCTATCACAACATCGTCAAGGCCGTGCTCGAAGGCGCCGCGGGCATGAAGTCCGCCGCAGCGGCCACCGCCACGAACACCGGCGCGAGCGCGGGCACCGCCGCTGCGACCCCAGCCTGAGGAGCCGACGATGAACGCACCCGATACTCACAGCCTGATCGGCGCGGCCGTCGAGCGCAAGGAAGACTATCGCTTCCTGACCGGCAAAGGCCAGTACACCGACGACATCGTGCTGCCGCAGCAGACCTACGCGGTATTCCTGCGCTCGCCGCATGCGCACGCGAAGATCACCCGCGTCGACACGAGCGCCGCGAAGCAGTCGCCGGGCGTGGTCGCGATCTTCACCGGCGCGGACCTCGCCGCTGAAAACGTTGGCGGCCTGCCGTGCGGCTGGCTGATCCACAGCATCGACGGCAAACCGATGAATGAGCCGCCGCATCCGGTGATCGCGCATACGAAGGCGCGGCACGTCGGCGACCAGGTCGCGCTCGTGATCGCCGAATCGATCAAGGCCGCGAAAGATGCGGCCGAACTGATCGACGTCGATTACGACGTGCTGCCGGCCGTCGTCGATACCGCGCATGCGGCCGACCCCGGTCAGGCAGCAGTACACGACGAAGTGCCCGACAACGTCTGCTACAACTGGGGCCACGGCGACCAGGCCGCGACCGACGCCGCGTTCGCGAAAGCCGCGCACGTGACCACGCTCGACATCGTCAACAACCGGCTCGTGCCGAATGCGATCGAACCGCGCGCGGTCAACGCGAACTATTCGGCGCAGGACGACAGCTACACGCTCTATGTCGCGAATCAGAATCCGCACGTCGAGCGGCTCCTGATGGCCGCGTTCGTGCTGTCGCTGCCGGAATCGAAGCTACGCGTGATCGCACCGGACGTCGGCGGCGGCTTCGGCTCGAAGATATTCCTCTACGCCGAAGACGTCGCGCTCACCTGGGCGTCGAAGAAAATTCACCGGCCGATCAAATGGACCGCCGAGCGCTCCGAGGCCTTCCTCTCCGACGCGCACGGCCGCGATCACGTGACCCACGCCGAACTCGCGATGGACGCCGACGGCAAATTCCTCGCGATGCGCGTGCATACGATCGCGAACATGGGCGCGTATCTGTCGACGTTCGCCTCGAGCGTGCCGACGATCCTCTACGCGACACTGCTCGCCGGGCAATACGCGACACCGGCGATCTACGCCGAAGTGAAGGCGGTCTTCACCAACACGGTCCCCGTCGATGCCTATCGCGGCGCGGGCCGCCCGGAAGCGACGTTCGTCGTCGAGCGTCTGGTCGAAGCCGCCGCGCGCGAGATGAAGCTCGATCCCGCCGAAATCCGCCGCCGCAATTTCATCACCGCGTTCCCGTACGCGACGCCGGTTGGCCTCACCTACGACACCGGCGACTACGACACGCTGCTCTCGCGCGCGCTCGAACTCGCGGACGTGAAGGGCTTCGCCGCGCGCCGCCAGGCCTCGGAAAAGAACGGCAAGCGGCGCGGCCTCGGCTACTCGTGCTACATCGAGGCATGCGGGCTCGCGCCGTCGAACATCGCGGGCGCGCTCGGCGCACGCGCGGGTCTGTTCGAAGTCGGGCAGATTCGCGTGCATCCGACCGGTTCGGTCACCGTGTTCACGGGCTCGCATAGTCACGGCCAGGGGCATGAGACGACCTTCGCGCAGGTGGTCGCGGACCGCCTCGGCATCCCGCTCGAAAGCGTCGAGATCGTGCACGGCGACACCGGCCGCATCGCGTTCGGCATGGGCACGTACGGCTCGCGCTCGCTCGCGGTCGGCGGCTCGGCAATCTCGAAGGCACTCGATAAGATCGAGGCGAAGGCGAAGAAAATCGCCGCGCATCTGCTCGAAGCGTCGGCCGAAGACATCGAGTTCAAAAACGGCGTGTTCAGCGTCGCCGGCACCGACCGCACCAAGGCGTTCGCGGAAATCTCGCTCGCCGCTTACGTGCCGCACAACTATCCGCTCGACGTGCTCGAACCGGGCCTCGAAGAAAGCGCGTTCTACGATCCGACCAATTTCACGTATCCGTCGGGCGCGTATATCTGCGAGATCGAAGTCGATCCGGATACGGGCGTGAGCCGCATCGAGCAGTTCACCGCCGTCGACGATTTCGGCAACGTGGTCAACCCGATGATCGTCGAGGGTCAGGTGCATGGCGGGCTCGCGCAAGGCATCGGCCAGGCGATGCTCGAACGCTGCGTGTACGACAACGAGAGCGGCCAGTTGCTGTCGGGCTCGTACATGGATTACGCGATGCCGCATGCGTCCGATCTGCCCGACTTCACGGTCGAAACCGCGAAGGGCACGCCGTGCACGCACAATCCGCTCGGCGTCAAAGGCTGCGGCGAAGCGGGGGCGATCGGCTCGCCGCCGGCGGTGATCAACGCAATCATCGATGCGCTGGCGCCGCTCGGCGTGACCGACATACAGATGCCGGCCACGCCGCATCGCGTGTGGTCCGCGATTCAAGCGGCCAAGCAACCCTGACCATCGATCCTGAGCGGAGCATTCGACATGTATTCATTCGAGTATCAACGCGCGACGGATTCGCAAGCGGCCGCCGCAGCCCTCGCCGCCGACGGCGACGCGAAATTCCTCGCCGGCGGCCAGAGCCTGTTGCCGACCATGCGCCTGCGGCTCGCGCAGCCGTCGCAACTGATCGACGTGACGCGCATTCCCGCGCTCAAGACGATTGCGGTCAACGCGCAAACGGTGACGATCGGCGCGGCCGTCTGCCACTCGGACGTGGCCGATCACGCGGACGTGCGGCGCGTGTTGCCCGCGCTCGCCGATCTCGCGGGACATATCGGCGACCGCCAGGTGCGCGCGCTCGGCACGATCGGCGGTTCGCTCGCCAACAACGACCCGGCCGCATGCTATCCGTCGGCGGCGCTCGCGCTCGACGCGACCCTCGTCACCGACCGGCGGCGCATTGCGTCAGGCGACTTTTTCGTCGGCATGTACGAGACCGCGCTCGCGCCCGACGAGCTGATCGTCGCGGTCGAGTTTCCGGTGCCCGAGCGCGCGGCCTACGAGAAATTCAACAACCCCGCGTCGCACTTCGCGCTCGTCGGCGTGTTCGTCGCGAAGTTCGCGAGCGGCGTGCGCGTTGCGGTGACGGGCGCGGCGTCGTCGGTGTTTCGGGTGCCGGCGCTCGAAAGCGCGCTGTCGGCGAACTTCGCGCCCGATGCCGCGCGCGCGGTCAGCGTGTCGCCCGACGCGCTGAACGAGGACATGCACGCGAGCGCGGCCTATCGCGCGCATCTGATTCCGGTGCTCGCCGCGCGCGCGGTCACGAAGGCGAATAGTTAGCGATCTTGACCAATCGTGGCCGGCTTGCCGCGCGCTAGTTGACTTCAACCGCGCAGGCAAGCCGGCTTCGCTCACGTTGCACGTGAGGCAAGTTCGCACAGATTCAGGACCACCATGCAGCCGGCTTCAATCGACGACACCCTCACCCAACTCGCCGCCCAACGCTATTTCGCGAGCCGCGAACTCGCGACCGCGCTGTATCTCTCGCTGCGCATGGAGCGGCCGCTATTCGTCGAGGGCGAGCCCGGCGTCGGCAAGACCGAACTCGCGAAGGCCGCCGCGGGCCTGCTCGGCACCACGCTCTTGCGGCTGCAATGCTATGAAGGGCTCGACACCGCGAGCGCACTCTACGAATGGGACTACCCGCGCCAGATCATGGCGCTGCGGCTCGCCGAAGCCACCGGCGAGCGCCCCGGCAACGACACGCTGTATCGCGGCGAATTCCTGCTCAAGCGGCCGCTCCTGCAGGCGCTGATGCCCGACGAACATCACCCCGACGCGCGGCGCGTGCTGCTGATCGATGAAATCGACCGCGCCGACGAGCCGTTCGAGGCGTTTCTGCTCGAACTGCTGTCGGACTTCCAGGTATCGATTCCCGAATACGGCACCGTGCGCGCGGCGCAGCCGCCGCTCGTCATCATGACGTCGAATCGCACGCGCGAGGTTCACGACGCCTTGAAGCGCCGCTGCCTCTATCAATGGATCGGCTATCCCGATCGCGAGCGCGAACTCGAGATCGTCGCCGCGCGCGCGCCGCAAACGTCGGCGGAATTGCAGCGGCGCGCGGTCGATTTCGTGCACCGGCTGCGCGGCATGGACCTGTTCAAGGCGCCTAGTATCGCCGAAACGATCGACTGGTGCCGCGCGCTCGAAGCGCTCTCGGTGACGGAACTCGATCCGCAATCGGTACAGAACACGCTCGGCGTGCTGCTCAAGTACCAGGACGATCTCGCGCGCGTGGACGCCGCGCAGATCGCGCAGTGTCTGTCGGCTTGAGGATCGTCGGCATGGCGCATCAAACCGGCCCCGACTCACGCGATGACACGCAGCCGCGCTTTGCACCGGCCGACAGCGCGCCGATGCTCGCGCGCAACGTCGTCCATTTCGTGCGCGTGCTGCGCGGCGCGGGCTTGCCGATGTCGCCGGCGCAAGCGGTCGATGCGCTCGCGGCCTTGCACTGGATCGACCTCGGCCGCCGCGACGACGTGCGCGCCGCGCTTGCCGCCGTGCTCGTCACCGCACCCGACGAACGCGAACTCTTCAACGCCGCCTTCGATCTGTTCTGGCGCGATCCCGATTGGGAAGGCAAGCTGCGCGCGCTGCTGCTGCCGACAGTTCGCGACGGTCTGCCGCCGCCGACACGCAACAACCGTCTTGCCGATGCGCTCGCGGTACGCATGCCGCCATCTCCGAACGTCAACGCGCCACAGGAAACCGGGCAGCACGAGTTGCGCGCGCATCTCACGTTCAGCGCCGAGGAACGCCTGCGTCATCGCGATTTCGACACGCTCACCGCCGACGAATGGCGCGGCCTCCGCCATCTGATTCGCGCTCAGCGCCTGCCGCTCGCGACCGAGCCGACGCGCCGTCTGAAGGCCGCCTCGCACGGCACGCATGCGGACCTGCGCGCGAGCGCGCGGCAGGCGGTGCGCGCGGGCGGCGACTGGACCGTGTGGAAATATCGCGCGATCGTCGAACGCAAGCCGCCGCTGGTGCTGCTGCTCGACATCTCCGGTTCGATGAGCAGCTATTCGCGCGCGGTGCTGTACTTCTGCCATGCGCTGCTGCAATCGCGCGAACGCTTGCAGGTGTTTCTGTTCGGCACGCGGCTCACCAACGCGACGCGCGCCTTGCGCGAACGCGACCCCGACGTGGCCATCGCGACGCTCAGCGATCAGGTGCTCGACTGGTCGGGCGGCACGCGCATCGGCGCGGCGCTCGCCGAATTCAACCGACGCTGGGCGCGCCGCGTGCTGACAGGCCGTGCGACCGTGCTGCTCGTCACCGATGGCCTCGATCACGAAGCGATCGACGTGCTCGACACCGAAATGGCGCGACTTGCGCGTTTCGCGCATCGCATCGTCTGGCTCAATCCGCTGCTGCGTTTCAGCGGCTTCACGCCGAAAGCGCGCGGCGTACAGGCGATCCTGCCGTATGTCGACGCGCATCGCCCGGTTCATAATCTGGACAGCCTCGCCGCGTTCGGCCACGATCTCGCGCAACTCACGCGCGCGCCTCGCCGCACGTTCGCCGCGACGACATTCGCAGGAGCAAGCTCATGGAATTGACCGAAACTCACACGCTGCCGGTCGGACAGCAGCAAACCTGGGACGCGCTGAACGACACCGAGATTCTGCGCGCCTGCATCCCGGGCTGCGAAAGCATCGACCCCGACGGCGAAAACGCGTACCTGGTGGCGCTGAGCGCGTCGGTCGGTCCGGTCAGGGCGCGTTTCAAGGGGCGCATGCAACTGACCGAGATCGACGCGCCGACCAGCTACACGATCGTCTTCGAAGGCCAGGGCGGCGCAGCCGGTTTCGCCAAAGGCAACGCGCACGTCTCGCTCGAAGCCGAGAGCGACACCGCGACGAAGCTCTCGTACACCGCGAACGCACAGGTCGGCGGCAAGCTCGCGCAGATCGGCTCGCGGCTGGTCGACGGCGCGGCGCGCAAGATCGCCGGGGAATTCTTCAAGCGCTTCAGTGCCCAGCTTTCGGGCGAAAATAGCGAAGCCGCGGCGGACGGCAGCGCATCGGCTGCAACCGATACCGACGCCAACGCATCGACGCCATCGCAGGAAGCCGCGGACGGCGAGTCCAGCGGCGAAACAACGAAAGGAAAGAAATCATGGACAGCGTGGATCTCGAAGTTCTGAAGTCCAGCGCCCGCTGGCTGGACGAAGGACATCGCGCGCTACTGGTGACGGTGGTGAAGACGTGGGGCTCGTCGCCGCGTCCCGAGGGCGCGATGCTCGCGGTGCGCGATGACGGACTCGTGGTGGGCTCGGTATCGGGTGGTTGCATCGAAGACGATCTGATCGATCGTGTGCGGCAACGAGGCATCGAGCAGACGCATCCGGAAGCGGTCAAGTACGGTATCACGGCCGAGGAAGCGCATCGTTTCGGGCTGCCGTGCGGCGGCACGATCCAGCTCGTGCTAGAACCGTTGACGCGGCAAAGCGGCATCGCCGAACTTTGTCATGCGGTGGAAAGCGGGCGGCTCGTCGCGCGCGAGGTCGACATGGCGAGCGGACACGCGCGGCTCGACGACGCCCTCGCCACCGACGGCGTGCATTTCGACGGCGAGCGTCTGCTGACGATTCACGGCCCGCGCTACCGCATGCTCGTGATCGGCGCGGGACAGTTGTCGCGCTATCTGTGCAATATCGCGGTGGGGCTCGATTATCAGGTGACCGTGTGCGATCCGCGCGAGGAGTACACCGAGGAATGGGACCTGCCCGGCACGAAGATCGTGCGCACGATGCCCGACGATACCGTGATCGACATGAAGCTCGACGAGCGCTGCGCGGTGATCGCGCTCACGCACGATCCGAAGCTCGACGATCTCGCGCTGATGGAAGCGTTGAAAACGCCGGCGTTTTACGTCGGCGCATTGGGCTCGCGCAGGAACAACCAGGCGCGGCGCGAGCGCTTGAGGGAGTTCGATCTGAACGAGACCGAACTGGCGCGTCTGCATGGGCCGGTGGGCATTTATATCGGCAGCAGGACGCCGCCCGAGATCGCGGTCTCGATTCTTGCCGAGGTGACGGCGGCGAAAAACGGCGTCTCGCTGCCGACACTGCTGCAAGTGGAAGGCGCGAAAGCCGCGCGCGAAATCTCAGCCTCGGGCGGGGCCGCGTGCAGCGTGTAGCACGCGGCGGATAGCCAACGCCCTGCGCGTGCGCGAAAGCGAAAACGTCAGACCGGCCAGAGCGGCCCTTCCTGCATCGCGCCGATCTGCTCGCGCATCTCGAGAATGCGATCTTCCCAGTAGCGCTGCGTGTTGAACCACGGAAACGCCGCCGGGAACGCGGGGTCGTTCCAGCGACGCGCGAGCCATGCCTGATAGTGAATCAGCCGCAGCGTGCGCAACGCTTCGATCAGATAGAGCTCGCGCGGCTCGAATTCGCAGAAATCCTCGTAACCGGCGAGCAGATCGGCCAGCGCGCGTGATGCCTCGACGCGCTCGCCCGGCAGCAGCAGCCACAGGTCCTGAATCGCGGGACCCATGCGGCTGTCGTCGAAATCGACGAAATGCGGGCCCGCGTCGGTCCACAACACGTTGCTCGGATGACAGTCGCCGTGCAGACGCAGCGTACGAATCTCGCCGGCACGCTCGAACGCGCGCGCGACGCCTTCGAGCGCGAGGTTGACGACGGTTTCCCACGCGGTGCGCACGTCGTCGGGCACGAAACGATGCGCGAGCAGGAAATCGCGCGGCTCGTAGCCGAAGGTTTCGATGTCGAGCGCGGGACGCTCGGCGTAGTTGCGCGTCTGCCCGATCGCATGAATGCGGCCGATGAAACGACCTAGCCATTCGAGCGTATCGCGCCGGTCGAGATCGGGCGCGCGGCCGCCGCGCCGCTCGAAGACCGAGAAGCGGAAGCCGTCGAACGCATGCAGCGTGCGGCCGTCGAGCACGCGCGCGGTCACGGCCGGAATCTCGCGCGCGGCGAGTTCGGCAACGAACGCGTGTTCTTCGAGGATCGCGGCATCGCTCCAGCGCTCGGGACGATAAAACTTCGCGACCACGGGCGGCCCGTCTTCGACGCCCACCTGGTACACGCGGTTTTCGTAGCTGTTGAGCGGCAGCAGGCGGCCGTCGGTACGCACGCCTGCCGTGGCGAGCACGCCGTCGAGCGCGTCGAGCACAGTCTCGGGCGTGAGACGGGCGAACGGCACGGCGCCATCGGCGCCGGCCTCGGGAATGTCGGGAATGATGTCGTTCATGCCCGCATTGTGCGCCGCGCCGCGCGTAAAGACGAGGGCACGGCCTCACAATGTAGCGCGCGCATCAATCGCGCCTTACAGCATCACGACGGCTGACACACGCATGTCACTCGAAACTGCGACCCACTCGCGAGCGACCGCGCACGGCCACGAGCTACTGCGTTCAATGCATCTGCGCGCCGGCGGGGCGCACGAGTTCTCCGGTGTCGATGAGGTCTTCGAGAAAAAAGGGTTCGGTGTTCAGTTGCCGCGATGCGCCGGGTTCGCCGGCATACCACGCGACCATCGCCATGTCGCCAAGAATGCGCATGACGATTCCGCGCGCGCCTTGCGGCACGGCGATATGTACCGATCGGACGATGGAACCGACTTGCATGATATTTCCCCGCTTCCCGATGCCGGCTTGATGGCTGCACGCCGGTCGAGGTGATGATAAAAAGCGCCGCTTCGCCGCTGACGTTGCGAGCGCACCTGATCTGCCGCGCGCTTTACGCGTGAAAGGTTCGGGTCATTGTTCCCGTTTTGCGGGGCTTTGGGAAGCGCGATCAGACGGCTTTTCACCCGTCGTTTCGCCCTATTCCAATTACACTGCGCACAGCCGATGATCTCGGCGTAAGACCTCGTAACGAAGATCATCATAAACCCTGCGGGGCGGAGACCACAAAAACGTGCATTGCCTTCATGATCCGGCCGACACGAGCGCGGCACCGGCGAACGCTCGCTTTCACGGCACCCGCTGCACACGCGGCACGTTCCGCGCGCGCGGCGGTGCGCCGCTGCGCCGCGTGTGCGCCGTCGCGGCCCATCCCGCCATGTCCTACGTCATTCGTCTGCACTAGTCATGTGGATCGTTCGTCTCGCGCTGCGGCGCCCCTATACGTTCGTCGTGCTAGCGCTGCTGTTGCTGATCGTCGGACCGCTGACGATCCTGCGCACGCCCACCGACATCTTCCCGAACATCGACATTCCGGTGCTCTCGGTGATCTGGTCGTACAACGGCCTGCCCGCCGACGAGATGGAGCGGCGCATCGCGCTGAACTACGAGCGCGGCCTGTCGGTCGCGGTCAACGATATCGAGCACACGGAATCGACCTCGCTGAACGGCATCACGGTCGTGAAGATTTTTTTCCAGCCGGGCGCGAACATCGACGAAGCGCTCGCCCAGGTCACCGCGCTCTCGCAAACGCAACTGCGCTCGCTGCCGCCCGGCATCACGCCGCCGAACATCCTGCGCTATAACGCGTCGACGGTGCCGATCCTGCGGCTCGCGTTGTCGTCGGCGTCGCTGACCGAGCAGGAGCTATACGACTTCGGCAACAACTTCCTGAAGACGCAGCTCGCCACCGTGCCCGGCGCATCCGCGCCGCTGCCGTATGGCGGCAAGCAGCGGCAGATCATGGTCGATATCGATTCGCGCAAGCTGCAGGAGCGCAATCTTTCGCCGATGGACGTCGTCACCGCCGTCACCGCGCAGAATCTGATCCTGCCGTCGGGCACCGCGAAGATCGGCTCGACCGAGTACTCGGTGGAAATGAACGGCAGTCCCGATTCGCTCGCGGGCCTGAACAACATTCCGATTCGCAGCACCGCGAACGGCACCGTGTATATCCGCGACGTCGCGCACGTGCGCGACGGGTTCCAGCCGCAAACCAACATCGTGCGCGTGAACGGCCAGCGCGCCGCGCTGCTCACGATCAACAAGAGCGGCAACACGTCCACGCTCGACATCGTCGATCGCATCAAGACGATGATGCCGACGCTGCGCAATCTCGTGCCGCCGTCGCTCAATATCGACCCCGTCGCCGACCAGTCGCTGTTCGTGCGCGCCTCGGTGCAGGGCGTGCTGCGCGAGGCGCTGATCGCCGCGTGCCTGACGGGTCTGATGATCCTGCTGTTCCTCGGCAACTGGCGCGCGACGCTGATTATCGCCGTATCGATTCCGCTCTCGATGATCACCTCGATCATCGCGCTCTCCGCGCTCGGGCAGACGATCAACATCATGACGCTCGGCGGGCTCGCGCTCGCGGTCGGGATTCTCGTCGACGATGCGACCGTGGCGATCGAGAACATCAGCCATCAGCTCGAACAGGGCAAGACGCTCGAACAGGCGATTCTCGACGGCGCACATCAGATCGCGATTCCGACGCTCGTCTCGACGCTGTCGATCTGCATCGTGTTCGTGCCGATGTTTCTGCTCACGGGCGTCGCGCACTATCTGTTCATTCCGCTCGCCGAAGCCGTCGTGTTCGCGATGCTCGCCTCGTATTTCTTCTCGCGTACGCTCGTGCCGACGCTCGCGAAATATCTGCTGCGCTATCACCACAAGCCGGCGGATCTGCATCACGCGCCGAAGTCCACGCGCAATCCGTTCATGCGCGTGCACTATGCGTTCGAGCGCGGCTTCGCGCATTTGCGCGAGCGTTATCGCGTGTTTCTCGTCGCGCGCGTGGCACGGCCGGGCGGGTTCGTGACGCTGTTTCTCATCTGCTGTGGCGCGTCGATGTTGTTGCTGCCGTTTATCGGCCGCGACTTTTTCCCCGCCGTCGATGCCGGCACGATCGCGCTGCACATGCGCGCGAAAACCGGCATGCGCGTCGAGGAAACCGCGGTGCTGACCGACCGCGTCGACACGCGCATCCGCCAACTGATTCCGGCCGGCGAACTGCATTCGATCATCGACAACATCGGCCTGCCGGTGTCGGGCATCAACCTCTCGTACAGCAACACGGGCACCATCGGCACCTCGGATGCGGACGTGCTCATCACGCTGAATCCCGAGCATCATCCGAGCGCCGGCTACGTGCGCACGCTGCGGCGCTCGCTCAGCGACGAATTCCCCGGCGTGCAGTTCGCGTTCCTGCCGGCCGACATCGTCAGTCAGACGCTGAACTTCGGCATGCCGTCGCCGATCGACATCCAGATCGTCGGCCGTGAGGTGGCCGCGAATCGCGTATTCGCCGCGACGCTGCTGAACCGTCTGCGCACGGTGCCGGGCCTTGCCGACGCCCGCATCCAGCAGCCCGCCGATCTGCCGCGTATCTTCATCGACGTCGATCGCACGCGCGCGCAGCAGGCAGGCTTCTCGCAGCGCGATATCGCGAGCGATCTGCTCATCACGCTGTCGGGCAGCCAGCAGACCACGCCGACGTTCTGGCTCAATCCGCGCAACGGCGTGAGCTACAACGTCATCACGGAAGCGCCGCAATACACGATCGATTCGCTGCAAGCGCTCGCGAACATTCCGTTGAACGCGAACGGCCGCAGCAACATTCTCGGCTCGCTCGCGACGATGCGGCGCGAAGCCGGCAACGCGGTGCTCACGCACTACAACGCGCAGACCACGATCGATATCTACGGCACCGCCGACGGCCGCGATCTCGGCGGCGTGTCCGACGACATCCGCAAGATCATCGACGCATCGAAAGCCGAGCTGCCGAAAACCTCGACCATCGAACTGCGCGGCCAGGTGCAGACGATGAACGATTCGTTCTCGGGTCTGCTCGCCGGTCTGCTGTTCGCGGTGCTGCTCGTGTATCTGCTGATCGTCGTCAATTTCCAGTCGTGGCTCGATCCGTTCATCATCATCACCGCCCTGCCGGGCGCGCTCGCGGGCATCGTGTGGATGCTGTTCCTCACGCACACCACGCTGTCGATTCCGGCGCTCACGGGCGCGATCATGTGTATCGGCATCGCGACCGCCAACTCGATTCTCGTCATCAGCTTCGCGCGCGAGCAGTTGCTGCTGCACGGCGACGCGACGCGCGCCGCCATCGAAGCGGGCTTCACGCGCTTCCGTCCGGTGCTGATGACCGCGCTCGCGATGGTGATCGGCATGGTGCCGATGGCGATCGGTCTCGGCGAGGGCGGCGAGCAGAATGCGCCGCTCGGGCGCGCGGTGATCGGCGGCCTCACGGTCGGCACGATCGCGACGCTGATCTTCGTGCCGGTCGTGTTCTCGATGATCTATCGGCGGCTCGAGGCGCGGCATCAGCGCGCGGCCGAACACGTGGTGCAGAAGCCATGAAGACGAAGCGCGCGACGCCCGCGACAAACGCCGGCCGCGACCTGCGCCGCCTGCGCTTTACAGGCATAGATGCAGGCACCGATGCAGGCGCAGGCCGCGGCCATACGAAAGGCAGCGTCGACTGCCCATGCATTTCCAGAGGGGAAGTTTGATGGAAGCACAACGTCCGAACGGCTCGGGATCGGGCTCGGGTGCAGAGCACGGCGCGGCGCACGATCCCGCCAAAGCGCGGCGCACGCGCTGGCTCGCGATCGGGGCGGCGGTCGCGGTACTCGCGCTCGCCGCGCAAGGCATCTGGTCGCGCCGCGATGCGCACGCGGCGCTCGAACGCGATGCCGAGCACGCGAGCCAGACGAGCGTCGAAGTCGTGCTGCCGCAGAAGTCGTCGGCGGGGCTCGATCTCGTGCTGCCCGGCAACGTGCAGGCCTTTCTCGATACGCCGATCTACGCGCGCACCAACGGCTATCTGAAGAAGTGGTACGCCGATATCGGCGCGCATGTGAAAAGCGGCCAGTTGCTCGCGGAAATCGACACCCCCGAAGTCGACGACCAGTTGCGCGCCGCCCGTGCCGATCTCGCGAACGCCCAGGCGAACTACGCGCTCGCGAAAAGCACGGCCGACCGCTGGAGCGACATGCTGAAGAACAAGTCGGTCTCGAAGCAGGAGACCGACGAGAAAGTCGGCGACATGCTCGCGAAAAAAGCCACGCTCGATGCCGCGCACTTCAACGTCGCGCGGCTCGAAAAAACGCAGTCGTTCCAGAAGGTCTATGCGCCGTTCGACGGCACCGTGACCGCGCGCAACGTCGACGTCGGCGCGTTGATCGACGCGGGCAGCGCGGGCGGTCCCGCGAAGGAGCTGTTTCATGTCGCGCAGGCGGACCGTCTGCGTGTCTACGTGAACGTGCCGCAGGCCTACGCGCAGCAGGTGCGCGCACAGCAAAGCGCCTATCTGACGCTGACCGAAACGCCGTCGCGGCATTATCCGGGCACGGTCGCGCGCACGGCGGGCGCGGTCGATGCACAGCAGCGCACGATGCTCGTCGAGGTCGACGTCGACAATCGCGGTGGCGAACTGTTGCCGGGTGCGTATGCGCAGGTGCATTTCGCGCTCGGCGCGGGCGCGGCGCCGTTCACGCTGCCGGGCAATGCGCTGCTGTTCCGGCCCGACGGCGTGAAGGTCGCGACCGTCGACGCGCAGCACAAGGTAAAGCTGCTGCCGGTGTCGCTCGGCACGGACTTCGGCACGCGCGTCGCGATCGCCTCGGGTTTGCAGGGCAACGAACTGGTGATTCTGAATCCGCAGGATTCGATCGTCGATGGCGCGCCGGTGCGGATCGTGTCGCGCAAGCCGGCGGCGAATGCGGCGGAAGGGGCGAACGGTGCAAGCGATACGGCAGGGACGGCCGGCACAACCGGCGCGGCGGCCAGCGCGCCAGCCGTGCAGGGCCGCGCGAAGCGGGCCGCGAGGACGCAATCATGAAGAGGCCGGTTCCGCGCCGTGCCCCGGTACTTGCGCTGACATTCACACTGACATCGGCACTGACACTCGTCTGTGCACTGAGCGCCTGCACCGTCGGCCCCGACTACGTGAAGCCGGCCGCCGTCACGCCCGCGACCTGGCGCGAACTCGAAGGCACCGGCTGGAAGCCCGCGCAACCGGCCGACACGCTCACGCGCGGCGCGTGGTGGCACATCTACGCGGACCCGTCGCTCGATGCGCTCGAACAGCGGGTCGCGAGCGAGAACCAGGACGTGCAGGCCGCCGAAGCGCGTTTTCGCGCGGCCCGCGCGACCGTCGCGCAATATCGCTCGAATTTTTTCCCGGTGGTCACGGCGGGCGCCGGCTTTTCGCGCACGCGAACCTCGGAGAACGTGCTGCATAAATCGACCGCCGGCCTCACGCTGAACGACTACATCGTGCAGGCCGACGCCTCGTGGGAGCCGGACCTGTGGGGCCGCATCTCGCGCAGCGTCGAAGGCGCGAAGGCCGCCGCGCAGGCGAGTGCCGCCGACGTCGACGCCGCGCTGCTGTCGATGCAGGCCGAACTCGCCACCGACTACTTCGAGCTGCGCGGACTCGATCAGGAACGCCGGCTACTCGACGACACGATCAAGGCCTACGAGGAAGCGCTGGAGTTGACGCAGCATCGCTACGCGGGCGGCATCGCCACCGACGCCGACGTCGCGCAGGCGCAAGCGCAGTTGAAGACCACCCAGGCGCAGGCGCTCGACCTCGGTGTGCAGCGCGCGCAACTCGAACACGCGATCGCGATCCTGATCGGCCAACCGCCCTCGACCTTCACGCTGTCCGTTGCGCCGCTCGTGGCCGCGCCGGTCGTCGCGGCGAGCGGCGTGCCGTCGGATCTGCTCGAACGGCGGCCCGACATCGCGGCGGCGGAGCGGCACGTCGCCGCCATGAACGCGCAGATCGGCGTCGCGACGGCGGCGTTTTTCCCGAACCTGATCCTCTCCGTGACGGGCGGCCTCGAAGCGACCAACTACAGCCAGTGGCTGCTCGCGCCGAGCCGGCTCTGGTCGCTCGGGCCGACGCTCGCGGGCACGCTGCTCGACTTCGGCGGACGCGCGGCCGTCAAGGAACAGGCGCGCGCGCATTACGACGAAAGCGTCGCGCAATACCGGCAGACGGTGCTCGACGCGTTCGGCCAGGTCGAGGACAACCTGGCCGCGCTGCGCGTGCTCGAACAGGAAGCCGCGGCGCAGGACGACGCGGTGGCCGCCGCGCAGCGCTCGCTCGCGGTCGTGTCGGACCGCTACAGGAACGGCGCGATCACCTATCTCGATGTGGTCGTCGCGCAGACGACCGCGCTCACCAACGAACGCAACGCGGTAGCAATCGCGCGCCGGCGGATGGCCGCGAGCGTCGCGCTCGTGAAGGCGCTCGGCGGTGGCTGGGATGTGTCGGCGCTGCCGGGCGAGGACGAGATCGTGCATCCGCCGGCCTCGACGCCAACGCCGGCCGGCGCGGTGGCAAAAAGCGGTTAGCGCGGCTAGCGGTATTGGCGACAAGGGCCGCGCAGTCGGGTCGCGGCAGTCGCTTTCGCGGCACCGCCAACCGCCCATCCTGCTGGCTGCGCGCGGCGCCGCTTTGCCCACGCCAACGTCCCGAATCCGCTTTTCCGCGTATTCTTAACGCTTTTGTGCTTTTTTGCGTGCCCCAAGGAGTCTTGTCGTGACCCTCCCGCCGGAATCCCAGCGGACTGCTTCTGCCGTTCCCTCCCCGGCCGCCGCCCCGGCGGCGGCGGACATCCCCTATCTCGAACGGGGCACGCGCGCCTACTGGCGCGCCGCTATCGCACTGCTGTTCGCCGGTTACGCGACGTTCTCGCTGCTCTACTGCGTGCAGCCGCTGCTGCCGTCGTTTTCCGATGCGTTCGGCGTGACGCCCGCGCAGAGCAGCCTGTCGCTGTCGCTCTCCACCGCCGCGCTCGCGCTCTCGATCTTCGTCGCGGGCTTCGTCTCCGAAGGCTGGAGCCGCCACAAGCTGATGACGACATCGCTCACGGTATCGGCGGTGCTGACCATCGGCGTGTCGATCGCGCCGCACTGGCATCAGCTGCTCGCGCTGCGCTTTCTCGAAGGGCTCGCGCTCGGCGGCGTACCGGCCGTCGCGATGGCCTATCTCGCCGAGGAAGTGCATCCCGACGGCCTCGGTCTCGCGATGGGGCTTTACGTCGGCGGCACGGCGATCGGCGGCATGGCCGGGCGCGTGATTACCGGCGTGGTCGCCGATCTGTTCTCGTGGCGCGTCGCGATCGGTACGATCGGCGTGCTCGGCCTGCTGTCGATGCTCGCGTTCCGCGCGCTGCTGCCGCCGTCGCGCCACTTCGTGCCGCGTCGCGGACTCGGCTTCGCCCATCACCGCACCGCGCTGCTCAAGCAGTTCACGCGGCCCGGGCTGCCGTTGCTGTTCCTGCTCGGCTTCGTACTGATGGGCAGCTTCGTCACGCTGTACAACTACATCGGCTACCGGCTGCTCGCGCCGCCGTATCGCCTGAACCAGACAGAGATCGGCGCGATTTTCGTCGTGTATCTGACCGGCGTGGTCGCCTCGCCGTGGTCGGGGCGCATGGCCGATACGTTCGGCCGCGCGCGCGTGCTGATGGCGAGCCTGCTGCTGATGGCGTTCGGTCTCGCGCTGACGATGCTGCATCCGCTCGCGGCGATCGCCACCGGCATCGCCTGCCTGACATTCGGCTTCTTCGCCGGCCACGCGGTGGCGAGCGGCTGGGTCGGCCGGCTCGCGAAAGAGGCAAAAGGCCAGGCCGCCGCGCTGTACCTGCTCGCGTACTACATCGGTTCGAGCGTGGTCGGCTCGTACGGCGGCCGCGTGTGGGCCAGTCATGGCTGGAATGGGGTGGCCGGGCTGGTGGGAACGCTGCTCGTCATCGGACTGCTTGCCGCGATGCGGCTGCGCCGCCGCGAGTAGCCGGTGAACGATGCCGTATCGAACCAGCGCGCATCGAATCGCGCCTGAACGTAAGGCGTACGTAAACGAACACTTCATAGTTTCCGACCATGCTTGCTGCGCCGCATCAATCGCCGCAAGCCCTGTCGGACGGGGTTCAGCGGTTTGCGAATAAGCACCGTTGAGCCCCCTGGACGCCATCTCGCGCCGTGATGGCCGTCCAACGGTCTCCTATACTCGAAACGAGTTCGGACGCGGCAGAGTTTCAGCCCGCAGTCCGCGCCGGAAATGCATAGCCACTCTTGCATGCGAGGAGACGAATATGACGACGTACTTTACGATCAGCGATTTCATTCTGGTCATTCCGATGGCGCTGGCGGGCGCGTTGTTCGTCGGTGCGCTGCCCTGCAAGACCGAAGTGCGGCACAACGCGCTGCGCGTGCTGGGCGCGCTGATCGGCGTCGTGTGCGCGGTGGCGCTGGTCGAAGGGCTGCCCGCGCTCGTCTAGCGCAAGCCATATAAAAAACCGCCTTCGCGTGAAGCGTCGGCGGTTTTTTTCGTCTCTGCTAACACGGTGGACGGCCGGCTGACTCACTTGTCGCCGGCGCGTCCGTCGCGTGTCCGTTACGCGATCAGATTGCCTGATCCGTCGACGGCTTTTCCCACAGGTTGATCCCGCCTTCGGTCGCGTAGCGGTCGATCTCGGCGAGTTCGTCGGCGGAGAACGCGAGGTTCTTCAGCGCGCCGACGTTCTCGCGCACCTGCTCCGCCCGGCTCGCGCCGATCAGCACCGAGGTCACGCGCTGATCGCGCAAGGCCCACGCGAGCGCCATCTGCGCGAGGCTCTGGCCGCGACGTTGCGCGATGTCGTTGAGCTTGCGCACGTGTTCGAGGTTCTGCTCGCTCAGATGCTCCTGCTTCAGCGAACCGCCGCCCGCCTTGTTGACGCGCGCGTCGGACGGCACGCCGTCCAGGTACTTGCTGGTCAGCAAACCTTGCGCGAGCGGCGTGAACACGATCGTGCCCGCGCCGACCGCTTCGAGCGTATCGAGCAGGTCGCGCTCGATCCAGCGGTTCAGCATGTTGTACGACGGCTGATGGATCAGCAGCGGCACCTTGTATTCGGCGAGCAGCTTCGTCATTTCGCGCGTCTTCGCGGACGAGTACGACGAGATGCCGATATACAGCGCCTTGCCCTGCTGCACCGCGCTCGCCAATGCACCCGCAGTTTCCTCGAGCGGCGTATTCGCATCGAAGCGGTGCGAATAGAAGATGTCGACGTAATCGAGGCCCATGCGCTTGAGGCTCTGATCGAGACTCGCGAGCACGTACTTACGCGAGCCGCCGCCCTGGCCGTACGGACCCGGCCACATGTCCCAGCCGGCCTTCGACGAAATCAGCAGCTCGTCGCGATACGGTTTGAAATCGTCCTTGAAGAGGCGGCCGAAGTTGGTTTCCGCGCTGCCGTACGGCGGGCCGTAGTTGTTCGCGAGGTCGAAGTGGGTGATGCCGAGATCGAAGGCCGTGCGCAGGATGTCGCGCTGCGTGGAGATCGGCGTGGTGTCGCCGAAGTTGTGCCACAGGCCGAGCGACAGTGCCGGCAGTTTGAGACCCGATTTGCCGCAGACGCGGTATTGCATGTCCGAATAGCGTTCTGAAGCTGCTTCGTAAGCCATTGCTAGTGTCCTTGTCGATGAGATCGCCCGGCGATTGCGGGCTTGAGGATTCGCGCGATGCGAGAGGCGTACTGCTCGAAGGATTGTTGTGGTGGTGTCGTCGTGGTACGGCGAGACCGCTATGGTAGCCAATCGACTTCATCCTTGCAGGGACCCAGTATGCGGGATGGACGATCGCGAACGGCTCACCTACACTCTGGCCGGATCAGGCTGATGGGAGAAGCAGATGACGAAGGCGATTTCGATCGCGCTGATTGTCGGCGGCATCGTGTTGCTGTATTTCGGCGGGCAAGCGTTCAACTCGGTGAGCAGCGACGTATCGCGCTTCTTTACCGGTTCGCCGACCAACAAGGCGATCGTGCTGATCGTCGCGGGCGTGGTGGCGACGCTGGCGGGACTGACGGGCGTGGCGTTGTCGGGGCGCAAGCGTTGAGGGCATGCGCGAGGTCGCAACGAAGGTGTGCGGCCAGGGCGCGCAATAGGCAATAAGGAAAGGCCTTGCCGAACATGCGGCGCCTGTCGCTCGCATTCGCATGATGATCGAATGCGAACGCGAGCGACAGGCGCCGTCGTCGTTCACGAGCCTAGAACGCGATCTCGGGCTTGGCGGCCGAACGCGTGCCGGGCAGCGGCACGTTGCTCACGCCGTGATAGGTGTACACCAGCGAAAACTTCACCTGATCGCTGAGATTCTTGCCGGCCGAATGCAGCGTATTGCAGTGGAAGAACACCACGTCGCCGGCCTTCAGCTCGGGCGACACCGCGGTGCGAATCGCGGCCTGATTCTCTTCGAGATCGGCGCGGAAAAATCTGGCTTCGTCGAAACGGTCCGACGTCAACGCCGCGCCGTGCGATTTCGGCACGAACCACAGTGCGCCGTTGTCGACGGTCTCGGGGCCGACCGCGAGCCATACCGACACGAGATCGTCGCGCTCGAACGACCAGTAGCGCACGTCGCGATGCCAGCCGGTCAGGCTGCCGTATGCGGGATGCTTGGTCATCATGCAATTGTGATGCGCGCGCGACAGCCGCGGCTCCTCGCCGAAGTACAGCTCCATCCAGCCGCGAATTTCCGGCGCGGTGGCCCATTGCGCGAAAGCCGGATGACGCCCGTACGCGTCGAGCAGACGTCGCACCGTATGTCCGCCCAGGGCATCTTTCGACGACGGCGCGCCCGGATACTGCAGATCCGCTTCGAACTCGATCGGCGCCGCGGCTTCGTGCAACTGCTGCTGCGCGATCCGCTTCAGTTCCTCACAACGCTCGGGCGCCACCAGGCCCGGCACCACGACAAAACCCTGCTCCCGCAACGTGTGAATCTGCTCTTTTTTCGAATGGAGTGACATGGTGTTCCATGACTGTCGGCTAACTGATCTTTGATTGTAAAACGGGCGCGATCGGCCTGCGTTCTTTCGGAGGGACGTTTTTGCCGGACGTTTTTGCCAAGCGTTTCGAGCAGGCTTTTTTCGCGGACAACGGCACGCCTCGCGCAACGATTCGGGCGACGCGTCGATCCAGGGCAAACCCGCAACCGCAGGGTAAAAACGGACTTTCTGACGTCACGAATCGCGTGTAGCCTACTGTGTCATGTTGATCGCTGCTTACGCACTTCTGCGCCGCGCGCGGGCCATTGCGACCCATGCCGCCGGTTTCTTCGCGTTTTCCCACCAAATTTCCGGCTTTCACGCCGTTCACCGCAACCCCGTCATCGGCACGTTGGGGGCTGCGTCGCGTGCACATCCCGGTGCGCGTCTCGGCGTGCGGTACTTTGCCTACTTGTGAAGCCATGCATACTCTTCTGAGCACCCGTCTCACTCGCGCCGCGCTGAAAGCGGCGCGTCCTGCGCGCCGCCATCTGATGCGGGCGCTGCGTCACCATGCCGCCCGCACGCGCGCGCTCGGCGAACAATGGCGCGACGCCAGGGCCGTCGATGGCATCCGCACCTGGTTCCATACGTTCTTCTCGGCGCTGCGCCAGCAAAGCGGCGCGCGCCGTTTCTCGCTGCGCACGCTGCTGCGCAAGCCGACGCCGCAGCGTCTCACCGCCGCGAAACGCGCGCCGGCTGCCGTGCAGGTTCATACGAGCCGCCGGCCGCGGCGGCTGTCGACGAGCAGCAGCGGGTGGTTTGCGTTTGCGAGCCGGTAACACGGAAAACGCGGCGGCAAACGCAGCGGCAAGCGCATCCGGTACATCACCTACGTCCGATAAAGAAAAACCCCGCCCGGCTCGCGCCGGCGGGGTTTTTTAGCTTGATGCGGTCGACTCGCGCTTATTCGGCGAGTGCGGCAACCGGCTCGGTGCCGGCAGCTTCGGCGAGTGCCAGCGCCTTGTCGGTCGCTTCCCACGTGAATTCCGGCTCTTCGCGGCCGAAGTGACCGTAGGCCGCGCTCTTCTCGTAGATCGGGCGCAGCAGATCGAGCATCTGGATGATGCCCTTCGGACGCAGATCGAAATGCTGACGCACGAGTTCGGTGATCGTGGCATCCGACACGCGGCCCGTGCCGAACGTGTTGACCATCACCGAAGTGGGCTGAGCCACGCCGATCGCGTACGACACCTGGATCAGGCAGCGCGACGCGAGACCCGCGGCCACGATGTTCTTCGCGACATAACGGCCGGCGTAAGCCGCCGAGCGGTCGACCTTCGACGGGTCCTTGCCCGAGAACGCGCCGCCGCCGTGGGGCGCTGCGCCGCCGTACGTATCGACGATGATCTTGCGGCCCGTCAGACCGCAATCGCCCTGCGGACCGCCGATCACGAAGCGACCGGTCGGGTTCACGAGGAACTTGATGTCGCCCTTGATGAGTTCGGCCGGCAGCGTCGGCTTGATGACTTCCTCGATCACCGCTTCGCGCAGCGTTTCGAGACTGATGTCCGGCGAATGCTGGGTGGACAGCACGACCGTGTCGATCGAATGCGGCTTGCCGTCGACGTAGCGCACCGTGACCTGCGACTTCGCATCGGGGCGCAGCCAGGGCAGACGGCCGTCGCGGCGCAGATTCGCCTGACGCTCGACGAGACGGTGCGACAGGTGGATCGGCAGCGGCATCAGTTCCGGCGTTTCCTCGCACGCGTAACCGAACATCAGGCCCTGGTCGCCCGCGCCCTGATCGAGGTTGTTGTCGTGCGCGCGGTCCACGCCCTGGGCGATGTCCGGCGATTGCTTGTCGTACGCGACGAGCACCGCGCAACCGCGGTAGTCGATGCCGTAGTCGGTGTTGTCGTAGCCGATGCGCTTGATCGTGTTGCGCGCGACCTGGATGTAGTCGACGTTCGCGGTCGTGGTGATTTCACCGGCCAGCACGACGAGACCCGTATTGCAGAGCGTTTCGGCTGCGACGCGCGAGTATTTGTCTTGCGTGAGGATGGCGTCGAGGATGGCATCCGAGATCTGGTCCGCGACTTTGTCGGGATGGCCTTCGGAAACGGATTCGGAAGTGAAGAGATAGTCGTTTGCCACGTTGCGGACTCCTGTTGTGTGGTTACGGTTGAGTTTCACGTAGCCAGCTTCGGGAGCCTGAAGCGGCGACGCTTTAGCGGATTACCTGACCGTTGGGCGCGGATATCGCATGGAAACCCATGGATCGCACCTGCCGGCTTCGCCCCGCAAGTTGTCTATTAACTCGGCGAAGCCCTTATTATAGCGACTTCCCATAATTGTCACAGAGTGTCCACGAGTGCGGCATCACGTCCATTTCTCCGCTGTCCCGAATTCGTCGCCTCCGGCCACGTGCGCCGCCGCGCGCCTGGAGGCGGCATGCTGAGCCGCTACGGCGCGAAGCTCGCGATCGGGCTGCTCAAACTCTTTGCGCTGCTGCCGTATGGTTTCGTCGCCCGTCTCGGCGACGGCCTCGGCTGGCTGCTCTATCAGCTCCCGAGCCGCCGCAAGCGCATCGTCCATACGAACCTCAAGCTGTGTTTCCCCGACTGGAGCGACGAGCGCCGCGAGGATGTCGCGCAGAAGCATTTCCGTCATGCGATCCGCAGCTATCTCGAACGCAGCGTGCAGTGGTTCGGCTCGGCGAAGAAGCTCGAAAAGCTGATCCAGCTCGATAGCGCAATCGATCTGACGGACCCGGATCTGCCGCCCACGCTGTTTCTCGGCTTTCACTTCGTCGGTATCGAGGCCGGGTCGATCTTCCTGAACTATTCGCTCAGGCGCCAATGCGGCTCGCTCTATCAGCCGATGTCGAACCAGGAACTCGAGGCGGTCGCCAAGGCGGCGCGCGCGCGTTTCGGCGCGGACATGGCGAGCCGCGCCGACAGCGCGCGCATCGTGCTGCGCTGGCTGCGCGAGCGCAAGCCGGTCATGCTCGGCGCGGACATGGACTACGGCGCGCGCAATTCGACGTTCGTGCCGTTCTTCGGCGTGCCGACCTGCACGCTGACCGCGGTCGGCCGTCTCGCGAAGGTGGGGCACGCGCAGGTCGTGCCGTTCATCGGCGAGGTGCTGCCGAACTACAAGGGTTATCGGCTCAAGGTGTTCAAGCCCTGGGAGAACTACCCGAGCGGCGACGACGACATCGACGCGCGCCGCATGAACGAATTTCTGGAAGAGCAGATTCCGCTGATCCCCGAGCAGTATTACTGGGTGCACAAGCGGTTCAAGACGCGGCCGCCGGGGGTGCCGGGGGTGTATTGAGGGGTGGGGGCGGATGGGCGAGTGATATCGCAGATTTGCAAGCGAACCCAGATATCCAGACGAAAAGCCGGCTTGTAAAGGCCGGCTTTTCGTTTCACGGCCGGGCATTGCCTCACTCATCGCACAGGTGCCGTCCCGCCCGCTCCCGCCGCAGCCCGCCAGCCGAATCGGCTTGACGCACCAATGCAGTTCGCAACGATCCGCAACACTCCGGCAAGTTGATCCCGCCCGGCATAGTTCGCCTATCCGCAGCACGCCTGGCCTTGCCTGGAACACCATCAGCAAATTCGACGACTCACGGTTCGGGAGGACGCGCGGACAATTTTTCGACAATAAATGGACCACTCAAGTGCTAGGGTGGTTCTCTTCATAGGCCATTTAACAACTCGCTAACCAGAAAAATATACCCATCAACTGCACGTTCCGTCTTAATGGAAAAACGATGTCGACGTTGTCTTGCGCGGGTGTAGGAAACTTCTCGGTCTTTTCGGGCGATAAGGCCGGCAAGGACAATCCCGCTTATATCGCAGTTCCCAACGTCGGGCTGCTGCCGCCCGGCCGCTATTACATAGTTGATCGCGGATCGGGCGGCATCTTCACACATCTTCGCGATTTCTTTCTGCAGCATCTATACGGAACTGACCGAAGCAAATGGTTCGGACTCTATAAAGACGATGGAGAGATCGATGACAGGACATTCGTAAACGGCATTGCAAGGGGCAACTTTCGACTGCATCCCCGAGGCCCTCAAAATTTGAGCGAAGGCTGCATTACTCTGGACGATCCAGTCGGCTTCGAGCGACTTCGCGCGCGGCTGCTGGCAACATCGCGGATCGCCGTACCCGGTGGCAAGGGCTTCGCCTATGGAACCGTTGACGTTCAATGACAACTGTCTTTAAGGTTTGTCTCTATACCGCCTTAACGCTTGCCCTCACATCAGGCTTTATGTGGTGCTTCGGGCATATCCAGTTTTCCGACTGGGCAACCGATGCGCTGGTGCAATTCGGTTCATTCTTTCGCGTCTATGGCGACGAGAATCTGGAAGACCTCTATCTTGATGTAACGTTCCTGATTTCCCTCGCATTCGCAATATCGATCGTATTGGCAGCGCATCGGCTCCGCGGCAAACATAAGCGCCGAGGGTAGCTCACAAACCCACATTCTTCCCGGACGGCGCTTCACGCGCCGTTCTGCGTTGCTCTGAACGAAGCAGCTGATGTCCCTGGCAACGCGCGCTTTCTTTCGTTTGCCAATCACGCGTCCGCGACTGCCGTGGGCGAAGCCGACTCTATTTCAAACGAGTCGAATTCAACAAGCGGCCCCGCACCTAGCGTGGCCGAAAAAACATCTATCGGCTTTGGTTGGTAGGTGTTTTTTCAAAGCAGGATCTCTCGCGTAATTCGAGCGCCCGATTGTTGCGGGGAGTACTTTCGCCACTGGCGACCTGTTCAACATCGCCGCCCGGCGACGCATCCCCGAGCGATGTCGATACCGGCGCCATGAGCACTGCGTGTATCATCCACTATTGGTCTGACACGGCTCGAACGCATCGACGGCGAGGCCGTCAGCCCGTCCCGGATTCCGGCTTCGCTCGAACCCACGAAGCCCTCTGCAGCAACGGATACACGGAAAACGTGAAGCTTAAATTCACCAAAATGCATGGCGCGGGCAACGACTTCGTCGTGCTCGACGGCTACACCCAGCCAGTCAACCTCACCACGGCGCAGGTGCGCGCGCTCGCGAACCGCCATTTCGGCGTCGGCGCCGACCAGTTGCTGCTGGTGGAGAAGCCGACCGTCGAAGGCGTCGATTTCAGATACCGTATCTTCAATTGCGACGGCGGCGAGGTCGAGCACTGCGGCAACGGCGCGCGCTGTTTCGTCAAGTTCGTGCGCGACCGCGGCCTCACCGACGAGCGCAGCGTGCGCGTGCAGGTCCAGAAAGGCACGCTCACGCTGACGATGCAGGACAACGGCGAGGTGATCGTCGACATGGGCGCGCCCGTATTCGATCCCGCGCTCGTGCCGTTCGCAGCCAAGGGTCTGCAAGGCCGCCGCGAAGGCGCGGACACGCTCTGGCCGCTCGACGTGAACGGCACGACGCGCTGGATTTCGGCCGTCTCGATGGGCAATCCGCACGCGGTGCAGATCGTTGACGATGCCGAAGCGTTCCCGGTGCTCGTCGAAGGTCCGGTGATCGAGCGGCACGCCCGCTTCCCGCAGCGCGTGAACGCGGGTTTCATGCAGATCGTCAGCCGCAGCGAGATCCGCCTGCGCGTCTACGAGCGCGGCGCGGGCGAAACGCTCGCGTGCGGCACGGGCGCGTGCGCGGCCGTCGCTGCCGGCATCCGGCGCGGGCTGCTCGACTCGCCGGTGCTCGTGCATACGCACGGCGGCGATCTGACGATCACCTGGGACGGCGCGCAGGAAGGCGCGCCGT
The DNA here is from genome assembly GCF_017105025.1 of Paraburkholderia sp. Ac-20336. Taxonomy (NCBI): domain Bacteria; kingdom Pseudomonadati; phylum Pseudomonadota; class Betaproteobacteria; order Burkholderiales; family Burkholderiaceae; genus Paraburkholderia; species Paraburkholderia sp. Ac-20336. The sequence continues at coordinate 28,996 of NZ_JAAGPS010000053.1, forward strand.
TGCTGATGGCCGGCCCCGCGGCGACCGTCTTCGAAGGCGAGATCGAATTGGCCGACGAGCTGGCCGACGAATTGGCCAATACGTTCGCCGCCGACCTCGCCCACGAACCGTCCGCCGCACCGTCCGCCACGTCGCAAAACGATTCGCAGCACGATTCATCCGGCACACGGACCACCGTTGCGCCGGCTGCCTGAACTCATTGACCGGCGCGCCGCCCACGGCGGCCGTCCCGTCGTCCTTTAGCCGAAACCATGAACGATCGCGAAGTCGCCGAATACCTGCTCGCCAACCCCGAATTCTTCGTCGAACACGCGGAAACGCTCGCGACCATCCGGCTCGCGAATCCGCATGGCAAAGCCGCGGTCTCGCTGCAGGAGCGGCAAATGGAGATGCTGCGCGACAAGAACAAGCATCTCGAACGGCGCCTCGCCGAACTGCTGCGCTACGGTCACGAAAACGACAGCATCGCGTCGAAGTTCAACCGCTGGACCATCCGCGTGATGGCGGAGCGCGATCCGTACGCACTGCCGCGCACGATCGCCAACGGTCTGCGCGACATCTTCGACGTGCCGCAAGCGGCGCTGCGCGTGTGGGACATCGCCGAGCCGTACGGGCAAGCCGACTTCGCGCGCCACGTCAGCGAGGAAGTGCGCATTTTCGCGAGCAGCCTGACGACGCCGTACTGCGGCGCGAACACCGGCTTCGAGGCCGCGCAATGGCTCGTGCCGGCGGCGAACGGCGCCGCGAGTGGCGCGAACGGAGCAACCGGCGCGGCCGACGAAAACGGCGCCATACCCGATGAAGCGGCCCACGCGACCGAATCGGTCGCCCTGCTCGCGTTACGCGACCCCGAAAGCGCCGAGACTGCCCCCACGTTCGGCCTGCTCGTGATGGGTTCGGCCGACGCGCGCCGTTTCCACGACGGCATGGCGACCGATTTCCTCACGCAGATCGGCGCGCTCGCGAGCGCCGCGCTGAGCCGGCTGCTGCCGCGCTGATTCCGCGCCGCTCGCGCACTCGCCGCCGCAACCCACCGTGACCGCCGCCGACCCGATCGCCGCCTACCTGTCGCATCTCGAGCACGAGCGGCGGCTCTCGGCGCATACGCTGCGCGGCTACACGCACGAACTCGAGGAACTGAAGCGGCTCGCCAACGGCCGGCCGCTCGAAAGCCTCACGGCGGTCGACATTCGCGGCGCCGTCGCGCGTGCACACGCGGGCGGCCTGACGGCGCGCTCGATCGGTCACCGGCTGTCGGCATGGCGCGCGTTTTATCGCTGGCTCGCCGGCCGCGTCGATCTGCCGGCCAATCCGGTCGCGGCCGTGCGCGCGCCGAAGCAGGCCAAAACGCTACCGAAGGCGCTGTCCGTCGACGACACCGCGCGTCTGATGGACAACCCGCCGGCCGACTCGCCCGAGGGCCTGCGCGATCACGCGATACTCGAACTGTTCTACTCGTCCGGCCTGCGGCTCGCCGAACTGGTCGGCCTCGACGTCCGTTTCGCCGACACCGAAGGCTACCGCTCCGCCGGCTGGCTCAAGCTCGATTCGGCCGAAGTCGAAGTGCTCGGCAAGGGCAACCGGCGCCGCGTCGTGCCGGTCGGCGGCAAGGCGGTGGCGGCGCTGAACGCATGGCTCGCGGTGCGCGGGCAGATGGTGAAGCACGATCCGCATCCGCTCTTTCTGTCGGCACGCGGCAACCGGCTCTCGCCGAACGTCGTGCGCGAGCGCGTGAAGCGCGCGGCGCTCGCGGCCGGCATTCCCGCCAACGTGCATCCGCACGTGCTGCGGCATTCGTTCGCGACGCACGTATTGCAGTCGAGCGGCGATCTGCGCGCGGTGCAGGAACTGCTCGGCCACGCGAGCATCACCGCAACGCAGGTTTATACGGGGCTCGATTTCCAGCATCTCGCCCACGTCTACGACAGCGCGCATCCGCGCGCCAGAAAACGTAACTGATCACGCAACGGATCGCGCCACCGACAACACGACCGCCGCCGCCCGCCACGGCACGCGGCCCTCACCCCCGCTTCATGCGCCGCGCCGGGCCTGCCCCGCGGCCCCTTGTTCCCGCTGACATCCGATGAATACCGTTACGCTCAAACCGTCGAAAGAAAAATCGCTGCTGCGCCGCCACCCGTGGGTCTATGCCAACGCGATCGATCACGTCGACGGCCACCCCGAGCCGGGTGCGACCGTGCTCGTGCGCGCGCGCGACGGCCGCTTTCTCGCACGCGCCGCGTACAGCCCGCACTCGCAGATCCGCGCGCGCGTCTGGAGCTTCGACGAAGCCGAGCCGATCGATCACGCGTTCTTCAAGCGCCGCGTGCAGCGCGCGCTCGCGCATCGTCGCGCGATGGTGCGCGACACCGGCGCGGTACGGCTGATTTTCGGCGAAGCGGACGGCCTGCCCGGTCTGATCGTCGATCACTACGTCGCCGAGGATGCGGGCCAGCGCAGCCAGCTCGTCTGCCAGTTCATGGCGGCGGGCGTCGAGGCGTGGAAAGAGGCGATCGTCGCGGCGCTGGTCGGCGCGACCGGCTGCCCGAACGTCTACGAACGCTCGGACGTCTCGATCCGCCAGAAGGAAGGGCTCGAACAGATCACCGGCGTGCTCGCGGGCGAACCGCCGTCGGACCGGCTGATCGCGAGCGAAAACGGCGTGCGCTATCACGTCGACGTGCGCAACGGCCATAAGACCGGCTTCTACGTCGATCAGCGCGACAACCGCCTGCTCGTGCAGCAGCTCGCGCAGGACCGCGACGTGCTGAACTGCTTCTGCTACACCGGCGGCTTTTCGCTCGCGGCATTGAAGGGGGGAGCCAAGCGCGTGGTGTCGGTCGATTCGTCGGGCGAGGCGCTGGCGCTCGCGCAGCAGAACGTCGCCGCCAACGGCTTCGACGCCGCACGCGCCACATGGCTCGACGCCGACGCGTTCAAGACGCTGCGTCGCCTCCACGACGAAGGCGAGCGCTTCGATCTGATCGTGCTCGATCCGCCGAAATTCGCGCCGTCGCGCGAGCACGTGGATCGCGCCTCGCGCGCCTACAAGGACATCAACCTGACCGGCCTGAAGCTGCTGCGCCCGGGCGGCCTGCTGTTCACCTACTCGTGCTCCGGCGCGATCGACCCCGAGCTGTTCCAGAAGATCGTCTCCGGCGCGGCCGCCGACGCCCGCGTCGACGCGCGCATTCTCAAGCGGCTCGGCGCGGGCGTCGACCATCCGCTGCTCACGGCCTTCCCCGAGGGCGAATACCTGAAGGGTCTGCTGTTGCAAATCGCCTGATCGCCCCTATTTACGGGCGGATTGCAGGCGCCGGCGGCAGCATCGGCGCGGGTTGGCCGTCGTGGGCGCAAACGGCCCCGACCTGCGCCCGCCCGGCAAATATGTTTCAATAACCGGCCAGACGGGCTGCGCGCCATGCGGCCGCCGCGCCCGGCCCACGCATCCGGCTAGCTCAGGCTAGCGTTCGAGTACGCACCGTTTTACGACTTACAGGCGACCTACATGATCCCCGTCACCATCCTGACCGGCTTTCTCGGCAGCGGCAAAACCACTCTGCTCAAGCGCATCCTGAACGAAAAGCACGGCATGAAGATCGCCGTCATCGAGAACGAGTTCGGCGAAGAGAACATCGACAACGACATCCTCGTGCAGGACAGCAACGAGCAGATCATCCAGATGAGCAACGGCTGCATCTGCTGCACGATTCGCGGCGACCTCTCGCGCGTGCTGGGCGATCTGGCCGCGAAGAAGCAGTCCGGCGAAGTGGACTTCGACCGCGTCGTGATCGAAACCACCGGCCTCGCGAATCCGGGCCCGGTCGCGCAAACCTTCTTCATGGACGACCAGATCGCGGGCGAATTCCTGCTCGACGCGATCATCACGCTGGTCGACGCGAAGCACGCGAACCATCAGCTCGACGAACACGAAGTGGTGCAGCGCCAGGTCGGTTTCGCCGACCGCCTGTTCGTCACGAAGGCCGATCTCGTCGACGAACAGCACGTGGCCGATCTGCGCCACCGTCTGCTGCACATGAACCCGAAGGCGGCGATCAAGGTCGTCAATTTCGGCGAGGCGGACATCAAGGAAATCTTCGATCTGCGCGGCTTCAACCTCAATTCGAAGCTCGAAATCGATCCGGACTTCCTCACCGAAGACGAGCACGCGCACAGCCACGCGCATGCGCACGACGAGCACGGCCACACGCACGCCGACCACGCGAACTGCGATCACGAGCACGGCCATTGCGACCACGAAGGCCACGATCACGGGCATCACCACCACGCGCACCACGACGACAAGATCAAGTCGTTCGTGTACCGCAGCGACCGCCCGTTCGATGCGAACAAGCTCGAAGACTTCCTCGGCGGCATCCTGCAGATCTACGGCGAGCATCTGCTGCGCTACAAGGGCGTGCTGTATATGAAGGGCGTCGATCGCAAGGTCGTGTTCCAGGGCGTGCACCAGATGATGGGCAGCGACCTCGCCGCGAAATGGCAGCCCGCCGAGAAGAAGACCAACAAGATGGTGTTCATCGGCATCGAACTGCCGCGCGACCTCATCACCGACGGGCTCGACGCCTGTCTCGCCTGAGCGGCCGCCCCGCTCCCTGGCGGGCCCGGGAAGGTACATGGCCTGCCGCGCGCGCCGTGCGGCAGGCAGTGCGTGTCATGGCCACGGTGTGCCGGGGCGCTCGCCGCGCATCGCGGCACCGGGCCGCAATCCTCTGCTAAAAGCGCGGCTCGGCGGTGCCCAAGCCAGTCGAAAGCCAATAGTATGAAAAGCGCGTGAAAACCCTGTTGTATCAAACAGCGCACGACCATCGCTTTTTGGCCTTGTGCGCGTTATATTTTCAGGATATCAATGCGCCGCAGACAGATTTCCGCCAGTTGCGGTGCCGTATTGTGATTCAGTTACAATACGGGCCCACTGGAGAATGACAACGAATTGCCCGGTCGCGCGTATCCCGCGGCGGGCCTGAAATGGCGCCGGAAAATCTTGTCCGGAGACACGCCGAAAACGTCGGCGAGCATGGCCCGAAAGGGCACGCGCTTGCCGGCAAGCGATGCCTCGGGAGCATGTGAGAATCGGTTTCCAGAGGAGTTCGGCCCCGCAGCGGCGTAGCTAGCAACGCCCGGCGCGTGGTCGCGAGGCGCTTCGGCGTCACGACAGCCCAACGTTCGTGGCCACCCGGCGCTGTGCGTCCGCGCAATGCCTGTGCGGGCAATACGAGAGTGCGGGCACTATGTAAGAGTTTTGCCCCACATTGAAGAAGTAAGCCAGATGACGACGAAACGACTCTTGACCGAAGCCGAAATCCTGAAGATGAGCGACAAGGATTACATGAATGAGGATCAGCTCGCCTTCTTCAAGAACAGGCTCGAACAGTTGCAGGCGGACATTCTCCGCAATGCCGGCCAGACGACCGAAAATCTGCGCGAAACGGTCATCGTGCCGGACCCGGCCGACCGCGCGACGATCGAGGAAGAGCATGCGCTCGAACTGCGCACGCGCGACCGCGAGCGCAAGCTGCTGAAGAAGGTGCAGCAATCGATCGCGCGCATCGAGGCGGGCGATTACGGCTGGTGCGAAGAAACCGGCGAGCCGATCGGCATTCCGCGTCTGCTCGCGCGGCCCACGGCCACGCTGTCGCTCGAAGCCCAGGAGCGCCGCGAACTGCGCCAGAAGCTGTTCGGCGACTGAACGCCGGCGGCGCGGGCTGCGGCCGCGCGCCCCACAACGCTGCTTCGTCGAGAGGCGCACGGTAAGCCGTGCGCCTTTTCTTTTGGTGTCGTCTTTTTTGTCGTCCATTCGGTGCGGTCCTTCCGGTGCCACCACCTTCCCGCCGCGAGCCGCCGCCGTGCCCGGCCCGCCGTTCGCGCCCCCCTCGCGCCACGCTTCCTGTTTTTCGTCCTATGCCTTTTGGCCGATCTTGATATGGGCGCGCACGCCCTAAAATAGACCGGACATGCGCTCACGAGCGCGCCGGCCGGCGCGCCGTCCGCTGACAGGATTCATGCGGTAGCGCGCCGCGCTATCGCGTCCTACCCGTTTTGCAAAGAGGAACGCATATGGAGCAATTTCACGGCACGACGATCGTTTCCGTGCGCCGCGGCAACAAGGTCGCGCTCGGCGGCGACGGCCAGGTGACCCTCGGCAACATCGTCATGAAAGGCGGCGCGAAGAAGGTCCGGCGCATCTACAACGGCAAGGTGCTGGTCGGCTTCGCCGGCGGCACGGCCGACGCCTTCTCGCTGCTCGATCGCTTCGAAGCGAAGCTGGAAAAGCATCAGGGCAATCTCACGCGCGCGGCCGTCGAGCTGGCCAAAGACTGGCGCACCGACCGCATGCTGCGCCGCCTCGAAGCCATGCTGATTACCGCGGACGCCACCACCACGCTCGTCATCACCGGCAATGGCGACGTGCTCGACCCCGAAGGCGGCATCTGCGCGATCGGCTCGGGCGGCGCGTATGCGCAGGCAGCCGCGAAGGCGCTCGCCGACAACACCGAACTCTCGCCGCGCGACATCGTGGAAAAGTCGCTCGAAATCGCCGGCGACATGTGCATCTACACGAACCACAACCGCGTCATTGAGACGATCGAGTAAGGACCCACGATGAGCACCATGACCCCTGCCGAGATCGTCTCCGAACTCGACAAACACATCATCGGCCAAGGCCGCGCGAAAAAAGCCGTGGCTGTCGCGCTGCGCAACCGCTGGCGCCGTCAGCAGGTCGAAGAGCCGCTGCGCCAGGAAATCACGCCGAAGAACATCCTGATGATCGGACCGACCGGCGTCGGCAAGACCGAAATCGCGCGGCGCCTCGCCAAGCTCGCCGACGCGCCGTTCATCAAGATCGAAGCGACCAAGTTCACCGAAGTCGGCTACGTGGGCCGCGACGTCGACAGCATCGTGCGCGACCTGATCGAAATCTCGGTCAAGCAGACCCGCGAAACCGAAATGCGCAAGGTGCGCACCAAGGCCGGCGACCTCGCCGAAGACCGCATTCTCGACATCCTGCTGCCGAGCGCGCGCGCGGTCGGCTTCGGCTCGGGTTCGGGCGCGACCGACACCGCCGACGAAGGCGGCGCCACGCGTCAGACGTTCCGCAAGCGCCTGCGCGAAGGCACGCTCGACGACAAGGAAATCGAGCTCGACGTCGAGCAGCCGCAAGTCGGCATGGACATCATGGGGCCGCCGGGCATGGAAGACATGACCGAGCAGATCCGCTCGATGTTCGCCAACATCGGCGGCGGCAAGAAGACGCGCCGCAAGATGAAGGTCAAGGAAGCGCTGAAGGTGCTCACCGACGAAGAAGCCGGCAAGATGCTGAACGACGAGGAAGTGAAGACCAAGGCGGTGCAGAACGTCGAGCAGAACGGCATCGTGTTTCTCGACGAGATCGACAAGATCGCGTCGCGCAACGAAGGCAGCGGCGGCGAGGTGTCGCGTCAGGGCGTGCAGCGCGATCTGCTGCCGCTCGTCGAAGGCACGACGATCAACACCAAGTACGGCATGGTGAAGACCGATCACATCCTGTTCATTGCGAGCGGCGCGTTCCATCTCGCCAAACCGAGCGATCTGATCCCCGAGCTGCAAGGGCGCTTCCCGATCCGCGTCGAACTCGATTCGCTGTCGGTCAACGACTTCGAGTCGATTCTCGTCTCGACGGATGCGAGCCTCGTCAAGCAATACCAGGCACTGCTCGCCACCGAAGACGTGCACCTCGAATTCGCCAACGACGGCATTCGCCGTCTCGCCGAAATCGCGTACTCGGTGAACGAAAAGACCGAGAACATCGGCGCGCGGCGTCTCTATACGGTCATCGAAAAACTGCTCGAGGAAGTGTCGTTCTCGGCCGGCAATCATTCGGGCCGCACGGTGCAGATCGACGCGGCGTATGTCGATCGCGCGCTGAACGAAGTCGCGGAAGACGAAGATCTGTCGCGCTACGTGCTGTGATCGCGTAATCGCGCTCGAAGCCGATGCATGAAAAAACGGGCGGCCTTCAACGAGGCAGCCCGTTTTGTTTTATGCCGCTCACCGTCATTACATGGCGGCAGCGCCCCGAACCGCGCCCGCCACGCCGAGCGCACGCGCCTCGCCCTACCGTACCGCCTACTGCCTGACCGGCCGCTTCGCGAGCTTGCGCTGCAAAGTCCGCCGATGCATGTTCAAAGCACGCGCCGTAGCCGAAATATTGCCGCCGTTTTCCGCGAGCACGCGCTGGATATGCTCCCATTCGAGCCGCGCAACCGACAGCGGCTGTGGATTCTCGATCGCTTCTTCGGCCTGCACCGCGCTCGCCTCGCTTTGCAGCGCCGACAGAATCGTCTCGACATTGGCGGGCTTCGCGAGGTAGTTGTCCGCGCCGTCCTTCACGGCCTGCACCGCGGTCGCGATGCTTGCATAGCCGGTCAGCACGAGCATGCGCGCATCGGGTTGCAGATCGCGCAAGGGCGCCACGAGCGTGAGACCGGAATCGTCGCCGAGATGCAGGTCGACCGTGATCTCGCTGAACTTCTGCTGATTCGCCAGCCTGATCGCTTCGTCCGCGTTGTGCGCTTCGCTCACGGTGTAGCCGCGCCGCGTCAAACCGCGCGCAAGGATGCCGGAGAACACTTCGTCGTCGTCGATCACCAGAAAATTCTTTTCGCTCATGCCTGTTTCTCCGTATTGGATGGCGCGGCGCCTCGTGGGCTCGCGCCGGAAAATTTGCGCCCGGCCAGCGGCAGCCGTAGCACCGCGCGCGTGCCGCGCGGTTTGGCCGCCTTGACGTCGGTCAGCTCGATCGAGCCCCGCAGACGCGCCGCCGCCGAGAAGGCCAGGTACAGCCCCACGCCGTGTCCGCCCTGCGTGCTCTCCACCGGCATCGCGCCGAGCGAGCCGCGCAACGCGGCCGGAATGCCCGGGCCCGCGTCGCACACGTCGAACTCGATCTGATCGCCGCGCGCCGCGAGCGCGCAGGACAGCGTGACGTGATCGCGGCTCGCGCGCGCGGCGTTGTCGAGCAGGATCGTCAGGATCTGGCCGACGGCGACCGTATCGTCGATGCTCGCGTCCGCGGGCGGAGCGCCGATCCGCTCGAACCTCACGTGCGGATGACGCAGGCGCCACTGCTCGGCAAACGATTCGAGCCATTCGCCGACCGGCTGGCGGTTCGTCGTGGTCGTTGCGCGGCTGCGCAGGCGCGCGAGCGCGGACGTGCAGAGCGTCATCTGCTGCTCGAGCAGTTCAAGATCGGCGCTGTAGGGCGCGAGTCCCGCGTCGGTGCGCGCCGCGTCGCGCAATTCTTCGGACAACATGGCGATTGTAGACAGAGGCGTGCCGATTTCGTGAGCCACGGTAGCCGCCTGCACGCCGAGCGCGACCGCGCGTTCGTCGTGAAGCAAGCGCTGCTGCGCTTCTCCGAGCGCTGCGTCACGTAGCCGCAGCGCGCGCGACATGCGGGCGACGAACCATGCGATCAGCCCGACGCTCACCATGAAGTTGACCCACATGCCGGCGCGGTAGTACTCGAACAGGTTCGCGGGATTGTCGAGATTGAGCGGCACGGAATCGAAACCGAGCACCGCATAGCAGGCGACCGCGAATGCCGCGAGCCAGGCCATCAGACGCCAGGGCAGCACGGCCGCGGCGATCGCGAGCGAAGGGAGATAGAGCGAAACGAACGGATTCGTCGTGCCGCCCGAGAGAAACAGCAGCGCGGACAGCGCGCCGAGATCGACCCATATTTGCCCGAACAGCTCCATGCTGGACTCGGGCCGCTGCTGCGCAACGCGCCACCACGTGAGCGCGTTGAACAGAACTTCGAGCGTGATGACGAGCAGCATCGCCGGCAACGGCAGATTCACGCCGATGAAGATCTGCACGAACGCGATAGTCACCAGCTGACCGATGATCGCGAGGCTGCGCAGCCAGAACAGATGACCGAGATTGACCCGGCCGGTGTTGGTGATTCGGTGCATCATCGGCGTTGCTCGGTCCCGGACTCTCCTTGCCTCGCGCGCGCGATCTCCGCGACCAGACATTCCGGGCACAGACAGCGGCTCGCCGGATCGAGCCGTTCGGCCGGCAGCGGTTGCAACTCGCGGCACCAGCAATCGAACGGCTGCGCATGCATGCCGCAGTCGAATGCGCTACCGCAGCGCGAACAGCGCGCGCTGTGCCCGGAACGGACGGAAGAAGATGCGTTCATTGCAGACCGGAAGAGGATTGCGGAAGGACGCCGCCAAAGGCATCGCTCGGGAAATGATGCCACGATCGGCAGCGCCGGTGCATCGGCCATCCGGCTGATTCACAGCCGTCATGCAGGCGCGTTAAGCTTGCTCCTCGCTTCGTCCGCGAAAGTGGTCCTGGTGCGGTACGCCAATCGCGCCCTGCCCGTCGCTCGCGCCGTTGCGGAAAACCCTGTTGCAGCGCGCCAGTCCTGTACAATTCGCGCTGTTTTAACTGTTTCCTGCCCGAGCCTGCCGCCATGTCCGAGCTTCCCGACCTCTCGCAGATTGCGCCCACCCTGAAGGCCGAAATTCTGGCCGAGGCGCTGCCCTACATCCGCCAGTACCACGGCAAGACCGTGGTCATCAAATACGGCGGCAACGCCATGACCGAGGAACGCCTGAAGCAGGGCTTCGCGCGCGACGTGATTCTGCTGAAGCTGGTCGGCATCAATCCGGTCATCGTGCACGGCGGCGGTCCGCAAATCGACCAGGCACTGAAGAAAATCGGCAAACAGGGCACGTTCATCCAGGGCATGCGCGTCACCGACGAAGAGACGATGGAAGTCGTCGAATGGGTGCTCGGCGGCGAGGTGCAGCAGGACATCGTGATGCTGATCAACCACTTCGGCGGCCACGCGGTTGGCCTGACCGGCAAGGACGGCGGCCTGATCCACGCGCGCAAGATGCTGATGCCGGATCGCGACAATCCGGGCCAGTACGTGGACATCGGCCAGGTGGGCGAGGTCGAGTCGATCAACCCGGCCGTGGTGAAGGCATTGCAGGACGACGCGTTCATTCCGGTCATCTCGCCAATCGGCACCGGCGAAGACGGCCTGTCGTACAACATCAACGCGGACCTCGTCGCGGGCAAGCTGGCGGTCGTGCTGAACGCCGAAAAGCTCGTAATGATGACCAACATCCCCGGCGTGATGGACAAGGAAGGCAATCTGCTGACCGATCTGTCGGCGCGCGAAATCGACGGCCTGTTCGAAGACGGTACGATCTCCGGCGGCATGCTGCCGAAAATCTCGTCCGCACTCGACGCGGCGAAGAGCGGCGTGCGCTCGGTGCACATCATCGACGGCCGCATCGAGCATTCGGTGCTGCTGGAAATCCTGACCGAACAGCCGTTCGGCACGATGATCCGCTCGCATTGATTCCGGCGCCGAGCACCGGCCACACGCGGCGCGTGTGCCGGACGGCGCGGCTGGCCGGTTGTGTGGATCGCGCCGGTCATGCCGCAACAGCGGTCGCGGTGGCCGCAACGGCGTTACAGGCGCCCGCGCAAACCATTCGGTTCGTCCCGCCGGCACGACCGGCGGACGGCAACACGAGTAACACCGCCCGCCTCGTGCCGCCACCGTGCTTGCATCCGGGCTCCCCTGCTTCCCCGCGGCAAACCGGCCGGCCGCCTTGGCGGCATGAAGCGCCCATCAGCGCCTGAAGGTCTCCACCATGCGCACCCCCACTTCACGGCGCCGCCGTCCCGACATCGCGGGCGGCAAGCCCGTCTGGCTGTTCGACCTCGACAACACGCTGCACCGCGCATCGCACGCCATTTTCCCGGCGATCAATCACGGGATGACGCAGTACATCATCGACGCGCTGCACGTGGACATCGACGAGGCGAACCGTCTGCGCACCGGCTACACGCAGCGCTACGGCGCCGCGCTGCTCGGCCTCACACGCCACCATCCGCTCGACGCGCACGACTTCCTGAAGGTCGTGCACACTTTCCCCGATCTCGGCTCGATGATCCGCCACGAACGCGGCGTCGCGCGCCTCGTCGCGGCGCTGCCGGGCCGCAAGATCGTGCTGACCAACGCGCCCGAAGCATACGCGCGCGCGGTGCTGGCCGAACTGCGCATCGAACGGCTGTTCGAACGCGTGATCGCGATCGAACACATGCGCGACCGCCGCCAGTGGCGCGCGAAGCCCGATCACGCGATGCTGCGCCGCGCAATGCGCGACGCGCACGTGTCGCTGAAAGACGCGATCCTCGTCGAAGACACGCGCTCGCACCTGAAGAACTACCGGCGGCTCGGCATCCGCACGGTGTGGATCACCGGCCACCTGCCGCGCCGCCCGCACGCGGACGGCGTGCCGACGCGCCTGCCGGGCACCGGCCGGCCGCATTATGTCGATCGCAGCATTCGTTCGTTAAAATCGCTACGACTGGGCACCCGCTCGGTTCGATGGAAGGGACGCAAGCCGGGACAGTAGCCACGAAGCCGCCACCACAGCAGCCGGGGGACAGCCATGCAGCCGATCGACAAGCCTCACGAAGCCTTAGCCGAACGCTCCCCCGCGGCGGCCGCGGCCGCGCCCACCGCCACACGCGCACCACGCCCGAAACCGGGCGAGCGCCGCGTGCATATCCTGCAAACGCTCGCGGGCATGCTCGAAGCGCCGAAGGGCGAGAAGATCACCACGGCGGCGCTCGCCGCCCGGATCGGCGTGTCGGAAGCGGCGCTGTACCGGCACTTCGCGAGCAAGGCGCAAATGTTCGAAGGACTGATCGAGTTCATCGAGCAGACGCTCTTCGGGCTCATCAATCAGATCACCAGCCACGAAAGCAACGGCGTGCTGCAAGCGCGTTCGATCGCGCTGATGCTGCTCAATTTCCCCGCGAAGAATCCCGGCATGACGCGCGTGCTGACCTGCGAGGCGCTGGTCGGCGAACACGAGCGGCTGACCGAGCGCGTGAACCAGATGCTCGAACGCGTCGAGGCCTCGCTGAAGCAGTGCCTGCGGCTCGCGCAAACGGAAGAACTCGCCAGTGCGAACGCTCACGCGGATCAACCCGCCGAGCCGGACGCCACGACACACGCCACGCTGCCCGCCGGCTACGATCCCACGATCCGCGCGAGCCTGCTCCTGAGCTACGTGATCGGCCGCTGGCACCGCTATGTGCGCAGCGGTTTCGCGCGCCCGCCCGCCGAACACGCAGAGGCACAACTGTTGCTGATTCTTCAGTAGTTCTTTCAGTCGTCCGCGCGGTCTGCCCGCGCCGCTGCCGTGCGGAATTTTCCGCTATACTTTGCGCCTGATGCCGCCGCGGCCCGTCGATGCACAACGGACCGCGCCAAGGCATCCCGAACACGCTGCACCCGGCTTTACCCCTTGCTTCACACCTTTCCACGCGCCGATTTGCTGACTCGATTGCGGGCGCGCGAACCACTGGCCAACGGCCCGCGGTTCACTATAAATGCGGCTAAAGAGGTCGTCAGCTGCGCACACAGCCTTCTCCTCCGTGCATCGCCGACGCCGTTTAGCCGCCCTGTTGACCCAATGGCGGAATGAATGGAATCCATCGGCATCGTCGCTCCCCAAAAAATGCATTTCACCGAGCCGCTGCCATTGCGCAACGGTAGCTCGCTCGCCGGCTACGACCTGATGGTCGAGACCTACGGCACGCTCAATGCCGCGCGCAGCAATGCGGTGCTCGTGTGCCACGCGCTCAACGCATCGCATCACGTGGCGGGCGTCTACGCCGACAATCCGAAAGACGTCGGCTGGTGGGACAACATGGTCGGCCCCGGCAAGCCGCTCGATACCGACAAATTCTTCGTGATCGGCGTGAACAACCTCGGCTCGTGCTTCGGTTCGACCGGGCCGATGAGCCTCGACCCCGCCACCGGCAAGCCGTATGGCGCGACGTTTCCGGTCGTCACGGTGGAAGACTGGGTCAACGCCCAGGCGCGCGTCGCCGACACGTTCGGCATCACGCGCTTTGCCGCCGTGATGGGCGGCAGCCTCGGCGGCATGCAGGCGCTCGCGTGGAGCATGATGTATCCGGAGCGCGTCGCGCATTGCATCGTGGTCGCGTCGACGCCGAAGCTCTCCGCGCAGAACATCGCGTTCAACGAGGTCGCGCGCTCGGCGATCCTGTCGGACCCCGACTTCCACGGCGGCGACTACTACGCGCACGGCGTGAAGCCGAAGCGGGGCTTACGCGTCGCGCGCATGATCGGCCACATCACGTATCTCTCGGACGACGACATGGCCGAGAAATTCGGCCGCTCGCTGCGCCGCGCGGAAGGCGCGCTCGACGACTACAACTTCAACTTCGACGTCGAATTCGAAGTGGAGTCGTATCTGCGCTACCAGGGCGACAAGTTCGCCGACTACTTCGACGCGAACACCTACCTGCTGATCACGCGCGCGCTCGACTACTTCGATCCGGCCAAGGCCTTCGCCGGCGACCTGACCGCCGCGCTCGCGCACACCACGGCCAAGTATCTGATCGCGAGCTTCTCGACTGACTGGCGTTTCGCGCCGGCGCGCTCGCGCGAACTCGTGAAGGCGCTGCTCGACCACAAGCGCACGGTCACCTACGCGGAGATCGACGCGCCGCACGGTCACGACGCCTTCCTGCTCGACGACGCGCGCTATCACAACCTGCTGCGCGCCTATTACGAACGCATTGCCAACGAGGTGAACGCATGAACCAGCGAGCCCTTGATTACCTGGCGTCGCGCCCGGACTTCCGCGCGATCGCCCGCTGGGTCGAGCCGCGCGCGAGCGTGCTCGACCTCGGCTGCGGCGACGGCTCGCTGCTGTCGCTGCTGAACGAGGAACTCGACGTGCAGGGCTACGGCATCGAGATCAACGACGCGGGCGTGCTCGCGGCGACGCAGAACGGCATCAACGTGATCCAGCAGAATCTCGAAGACGGCCTGCGCCTCTTCGAAGACGGCAGCTTCGATTTCGCGATCCTGTCGCAGACGCTGCAAACGATTCATCAGACCGCCGCGATCCTGCGCGAGACCGTGCGCGTCGGCAAGGAATGCATCGTCTCGTTTCCGAATTTCGGCTACTGGGCGCATCGGCTGTCGGTGCTGAACGGGCGCATGCCGGTATCGAAGTCGCTGCCTTATCAATGGCACAACACGCCGAACGTGCGCGTGCTGACCATCAAGGACTTCGAAGCGCTCGCGCCCGAGGTCGGCATCGAAATTCTCGATCGCGTCGTGCTGCACGACGGGCAGGTGGTACGTTGGGGCGTGAACTGGCGTGGTAGTCTTGCGGTCTATCGCGTCACGAAAAGCTAAGCTTAGTTATCCACATGTCGAACCCGCCGCACGAGGCGCCCGCACTTACCGCTCACGAAGAACATCCCGGCTGGCGCGCGTTTTTGAATACGCGCATGCTGATCTGCGTCTTTCTCGGCTTCACGTCGGGACTGCCGCTGTTTACGCTCGTCTATCTCGTGCAGGCGTGGCTGCGCTCCGAAGGCGTCAATCTGAAGGAAATCGGCCTCTTTGCGCTGATCCAGTTTCCCTACACATGGAAGTTCGTCTGGGCGCCGCTGATGGACCGCTACGTGCCGCGTCTGCCGGGCTGGCGTCCGGGCAGGCGGCGCGGCTGGATGCTCGTCGCGCAGTTGCTCGTGGCGGGCGCCATGGCGACGCTCGGCTTCGTGTCGCCGCGCGAATCGATCTGGACCGTCGCGGCGCTGACCGCGCTGGTCGCGTTCTTCGGCGCGAGTTCGGACATCGTGATCGACGCGTACCGGCGTGAATTGCTCAGCGACACGCAGCAGGGCCTCGGCAATGCGGTGCACGTGAACGCGTACAAGATCGCGGCGCTCGTGCCCGGCTCGCTCGCGCTGATTCTGTCCGATCATTTGCCGTGGAGCACCGTGTTCATCGTGACGGCCGCGTTCATGCTGCCGGGCGTTCTGATGACGCTGCTGGTGCGCGAGCCCGAGGTGCACGGCAAGCCGCCGAAGAATCTGCGCGAGGCGATCGTCGAACCGTTCAGGGAATTCATTCAGCGCGACGGCTGGCGCGGCGCGCTCTTCGTGCTCGGTTTCATCTTTCTGTACAAGCTCGGCGATACGATGGCGACCACGCTGTCCACGTCGTTTTTCCTCGACATCGGTTTTTCGCGCACGCAGATCGGCGTGATCGCGAAGACCACGGCATTCGGCGCGAGTCTCGCGGGCGGTATCGTCGGCGGCATCTGGCTGATGAAAATCGGCATTGGCCGCGGCTTGTGGATTTTCGGTTTGCTGCAGATCGTATCGACGCTCGGCTTCGCATGGCTCGCGCATCTCGGCCCGGCTTCGCCCGGTCTCGCCGCGATTTACGACATCGCGGTCGCAATCAGCCAGGGCACGACGAAGCTGCTCGCGTTCGTCGGCATCGACTGGTCGGTGCAGCTCGATCCGCGCTCGGTCGCGCTCGCGCTCGTCTACGGTTTCGAGACCTTCGCGACCGGCCTGACGATGGCCGCGTTCACCGCCTACATCGCGAGCACCACCGATCCGCGCTACACGGCGACACAGTTCGCGCTGTTCACGAGCCTCGCCTCGGTGCCGCGCACGCTGGCGTCGGCGGCGAGCGGCTACGTCGTCGCGAAGATCGGCTGGTTCGACTACTTCCTCGTGTGCACCGCGCTGGCCGTGCCCGGCATGCTGCTGTTGCTGCGCATCGCGCCGTGGAGAACCCGGCCGTGACAGTCACGCTTATCACACGCATGCGGCGCTTCGCGGCGGCGCGCGCTTTCCCGGTCGAGGCAGGCCGCGCGGCGCGATGCGCGGTATGGCTGCTCGGCTGCGCGGGCATGACGCTGGCACTGCCGTCGGGCGCATGCGCCGCGGCGGCCGCCGCGCCCGGTAGCAACGCAGGCGCGACGAATACCGAA